>JBGUVV010000351.1:0-3935 GCA_045220525.1 Kiritimatiellia bacterium | reverse complement strand
GCACGTTGAAGAGCGACACGAGGCCCATGCGCATAAGCTTGTGGTCGTCGGCAATCAGTATGCGTATTTTCTGGCTTTTCATGCGGTTAGTCGTTCAACCTTTCAACTTTTCAACCTTTCAACGGGATCGTTGCCGTCGCCTCGCAGCCTTTTCCTGGTTCGGACGCGATGGAGAAACTGCCGTCGAGCCGCTTGATGCGCTCGCGTATGCCGTCCAGTCCGAAGTGTCCCTCGTCTGCGCCAGCCGCGTCGCGCGGAACGAATCCGCAGCCGTCGTCCGCGACCGAGAATAGGATTGCGTGTTCGCGCAGCTTGCCGTTCACCTTTATGTTCCTGGCCTTGCCGTGGCGGACGGCGTTTGAGGCGAGTTCGCGGATGATGCACAGAACGGAGTGTGCGGTCGTTTCGTCGAGGAGGGTGCGCGGAACGTCGAAGTCGACATGCACGCTCGCGCCCACGGCCACGGGGTCGAGCGTCTTGCGCACGGCGTCGGCGAAGTCCTTTTCGGAAAGGGCGTTCTCGCGCAGGTCCCACAGGCAGCGGCGCAGCTCGGTGCGGCAGGAAAGGAGCATCCGCTCCGCCGTGGAAAGGTGCCGGGCCGTCTCTTTCGCGCCGTCTGGAAGGGTGCCTTTAGTCGCGGCAATCTGGCAGGCGACGCCGGAGAGGTTCTGCGACAGCGAGTCGTGAAGCTCCACGGCGAGGTGCGTACGTTCCTCGACCCTGAGGGCGGCCTTGATGTGCGCCGTGTGTTCGCGCAGCAACTGTCGGCTCTTGCGGTCTATCACCCGTTGAAGAAGGCGATTCCAGATGAAGATCAGCACGAGGACGAGCAGCAGGATGGCGACAAGAATGGTCAGGCGCAGCGGCGTCCACCACGGCGGACGCGAGATGACGGTTACGTCTTTCGGATCGCGCACGATGAGCGTGATGCCGTTGACGCGCTGGAAGTGCATGTGCGTGAGGGCGGAAGGCTCCCTGTTGACGGTACAGACGCCTGTGACGGCTACCTCGCATCCGATTGAAACATCGGACAGGACCTGCTTGGCTGAGGAGATGTCGAGCAAGATCGTCCCCCCTTTGTCCTTGAGTATGGCAAAGTCCAGCCCGCTTTCCGCCGTCGGAATGTCGATTAGCGTTCCGCTCGTCCTGATGACCTTGCCGTTGAAACCCGGGTCGATCTGCTCGTTGCCCCTGCCATCCGTCAGCAGCTGTTCGATCCTGACATCGTGAGGGGGGGCGGCCGCGTGCGCGTCGCCCGGCGCCGTCCTCCAGCTGGCGTCCAGCAGGCTGATCTGGAAGTGATCCGCCTCGGGGATTCCCACGGCCTCAATTCGCGAGCCGTACGGCGGACAGGGATCGTCGATCAGGTGGACGTCGTGAATCACGCCCTTGTCCGTTTGCATGACAATGTGCCTGCCGGAACAGACCGCCAGCGTCGTACCGACGATGCGGTGGCGCCCGGACTGGTTGATGGTGGCCATGTCCGATGCGTTTATGTCGTCCAGCAACGGGACGTCGTACGGATTGTCGGGCGGAGGCGTGACGACGGACACTTCCTGCGGCCACAGGATGCCGACCGCGAATCCAAACCTCCGGCGAAGAGCGTTTGCCGAAGCACGGCAGATGCCGGTTGCGTCGACTTCGGCGTCTACGAGCCGTCGGATGTCCGCTTCCTTGGACGCGTCGCACTTTGCGGTCAGGTAGACGATGCCGTCGGGCGTCGATAATGAGATGTACAGGTACGGACTTGATATTTCGTCGCGGACAACGCGCCGGATTCGTCCGTGCACGGTGACGAGTCTGCAGCTGTACTTTCCTGCCGTCACATCGCGAGCCGAGGCGCGGATTGGCGGGGGTGGATCTCCGCAGGAGATCCGTTGGGCGGATTTGCAGATGATGGTCGTGATGTTTCGCGTGAAGTCGTCTGGGACGGCGATCACGCCTGTCGCGCGGATCGTGTCGCCGGACTTGAAGGGAAGGGGCGTTACGACGTGCCTGACCCCCATGATCTGCACGCCGCCTGTCTCGTCCGTAACGAAGAGGACAGGGTCTCCGTTGTTGTCGCGGACGAATACCTGGCCTGTCACGTCAAACGTGTCGCCGATGCGCTGCGCAATGGCACTCGACGTGACATCGGCGCAGTTCGTGAGCAGCGCGGCAAGCATGAGGCAGGAAAACATGTTTGTATTGTACCAAAAATCGCATTTCTGGGAACGCCTTGCCGCAGGGGTCCATTTGGGTGTGTTGGAGGTTTGAAGGGTTGGTGGTATAATGTTGTGCAGATAGTATAGTTATATGCGTTTCCCGCGGACCTGGAGTCGATGCGGGGAAAACAGACATGCGGAAAGGATGATTGGTGGAACTTGCGCAGATTCAAAGGTGATTTCATGCGATTGAGCATATTGATTCGGCAAATGGCCCTGGTGCTGATGTTGTCGGTGGCGTTGTTGGCGTCTGCCGACGTGGAACCGCCATGGCGCATTGCCGGGATCCCTGATGCGGCCAGGATTTCCGATGGCCCGATGTCGGCTGCGCGGTGGATATGGACGAAAGCCCCCGCCGTCCGCGACCAGGTAGTGTATTTCCGCTGCAGGTTCGAAGCTGGCGAGCGGCGTCCGGGCGAGACGAAGTCCTTTCTAGTCTGCAGGGCGGACGACCATCTGGCAGAAGCGTATCTCAACGGCCGCAGACTGAACGTCTCGGCCTTGGACGGTAGGCGGTTCGGGATTTCTGACTTCGGCGATTGCCTCCGAAAGGGCGAGAACGTGCTTGCGCTTGCCGTTTCCAACGGGGTGGCCAGCGCGGCGGTCATATTCCACGGCGTGTGCATGGGTGCGGACGGCAAGCGGCGCATCCTTTCAAGCAGCGAGGCCGTCAAGTGTTCGGCGTCGCTTGCGCCGGACTGGATGTCGCCCGGCTTTGACGATTCCGCGTGGGAGCCGTCGAGGGAGATCGGCGACTCTACCACCGCTCCGTGGAATGCAAGCCCGGAAATCGTTCGCTCTTGCATGACGGACGAGGAATGGGCGAACTATCAGCATTGCCGCGAGCGGGCGTCCTCCGGACTTCCGGCGGGGCTTGCAACCGAGCCGGAACCGTCGGTCAGGGTTGTCTATCGCGGCTGGATGCCGAAGATCGAGATCAACGGTAGGGATTTCGAGCCTGACATTTCGCGCACGATCCATCTTGGCGAATCGGCATATCCAGATTCCGCCGCGCTCAAGCTTGCATCGCTTGGTTTCCCGGTAACGTCGCTCAAGGCCTTTGGCGACAAGATATGGAAGGGCGACGGGATCTACGACTTTTCTGACGTTGACTACCAGGCTGGACGGCTTCTTACACTTGCGCAGGGCTCGTACATCGAAATCGCATTGATCCTCGACAAGTGCGCCTGGTGGTGCGCCGCGCATCCCAATGACACAATAGGATATGCGGCGGGGCCCGCCGATGCGCCGGTGAGCTCCGTATTCCGCCGCGTCGTCCGACCTTCCGTGGCGTCTGAAACATTCCGTCGAGACGTGGCGCGTCTCGTCGGGGCGCTTGGCGAGTTCGCACGTTCAAGGCCGTGGGGGCGCCGCGTCGTCGCCGTGCGCGTCTGCTACGGCATCTACGGCGAGTGGCACAGTTTCGGGATGTACGAAGGTCCCGACACTGGCCCTGCGATGGCGGACAGGTTCCGCACGTGGCTGCGCGGCAAATACGGTACGGACGCCGCGCTCGCCGCAGCATGGAACGCGCCGGGCGCGACGATTGCTTCGGCAACGCCGCCAGCATATGAAGAACGCATCTCCAATCCGCTCATCCTCCCTTTGAAAACACGCTGCAAGGCCCTGGATTTCTTCGAATGCCATGCGGGCGTTACGGCGGACTTCCTCCTTGATTTCGCGGCGGCGGCGAAGACGGCCTTTCCCGGGCGTCTTGTCGGCGCGTACTAC
>JBGUVV010000350.1:0-4966 GCA_045220525.1 Kiritimatiellia bacterium | reverse complement strand
GGGCACGTCGAAGTCGAGTTCGATGTTGTTCAACGACGTTATCTGCTGGAGCGAGCGGCGGATGGCGAGGTCGAACGTCGGCTCCTCCAGCGCCTTGCACTTCAGGTCCCAGAGGCAGCGCCTCAGTTCGGTGCGGCTCGAGTCCAGCATTGCGGCGACGGCGTCGAGCATGTCGTCCGCCGCGTCGTGGTCGGAGGCTCGCGCGGCGCGTGCCTCCGTAAGCTTGTAGGCCACGGCCGTGAGGTTCTGGGCGAGGTAGTCGTGGAGCTCCGCCGCGATCCGCGTGCGCTCGTCGAGGCGCATCGCCGATTCGTTCTGGGCGGTCTGCGCCCGCGCCAGTTCGCGGCTGCGCCGCTCCACGAGCTTTCGCAGGGCGCCGTTCCAGACAAGGACCGCTGACATCGCGAGGAGCAGGGCCGCGAGGACCGCCAGAAGCCGCTGAGGAGTCCACCACGGCGGCCTCGACAGTATGCGGAGGTCTTCCCGCGAGCGCATCACGAGCCTCATGCCCGTGATCGTAGGCAGGATGTGCTGCGGGCGCCAGTTCTCGGATTCCATAACGCAGATTCCCGTAGCCTCCACAACGCAGCCGATCTCCGTGTCTTCGAAAGCCCCCAGCTCAGAGCCTGCGTCAACCGGCAGCAGGATGCCGTCGCTTTCGATCGTCAATTCCCCCGGCGCGTCAAGCGGTCTGGTTATTGCGCGCACGACTCCTGAAACCCGTACGAGGCGTCCGTGGAAGTCGTGGTCAAAGCGCCGCGTTACGGGATGGCGGCAAATCCTGTCTACGGATATGGCTTCTGGCTCCTCGGCTTCCTCCGGCCCGTTCAGGCCTGGCCGTATCCGCACATTCGACAGGTTGACCGTGAAGAGGTCGGTTTCGGGGAAGCCTACTGCGTCTATCCAGTCGCCTGCCTGCGGCAGCTGCTCGCCGTTGGCGAGGGTCAGCCGTGAGATGCGCCCCTTGCCGTATGCGAGAAGGATGTTGCGCCGGTGCCAGGCGGCGAGAACGCGTCCATGGACGGAATGGCGCTTTAGTGCGGCGATCTTCTCGGCCCGTGTGCGAGCGAAGTCCGCGAGGGGAGGCGCGGCAAATGGATCGGGGTTGGGCGGTACGAGGACGAGGATGTCGTCGGAGACGGACTTCAGGTAGATTCCCGGGCCGCCGTAGTGCCGCTTGCCGCCCGTCACAGGGGTGCATATCCCGGTGATTTCGACATCGGCGTCCAATAGCGAGAGGAGCCTGCGCAGGGTACCTTCGCCTTTGTCCGTGAAGCAGCGGATGATCTGCCCGTCAACATTCAGAAGAGCCAGCACATAGTTGTCGTCGATGTCGTCGTTGAAGGCGTCGGTCAGGAATCCCCTCACGCGGACACGGCGGTAGTCGCCCACGCCGGAGAGGATGTCCGCTTGAGACATCAGCTCCGTTTCCGGAAGCGGACGACTGCCCAGGACAACGACGTTCGTCGTGTCCAGGACGGGGTCGTTGGCGAAGGAGTCGAGCTCGGTGAAACCTGACGCGCGCACGACCGCCCCGTCCTCTACGGACCAGTCCTTCCAGAGCCCGTTCTCGCTCCAGATCGCGCAGCACCCGTCGGACGCATTGAGCGCACACAGCTTCCCAATGGCCGCCGTGACCTGCCCGGTGATGCAGAAGGGCTGCCGCAGGTCGTAGTCGTCCTCGTTGAGCGCGCGGACCTGCGCGACGGACGTGATCGTCGCGGCGGATGCGCCGGCGAATGCGCAGGCGCAGAAAACCGCCGACAGCGCGGCGAGGACCGGGCGATGGAGGAGCGTCTTCATATTTTACTAGAATTATACCATTTTCGCCGTCTGGAAATCGACACCGCCATTTGGCGGTGTTGTCATTGGCTGTGTGCCGTGCTATAATCTTGTCGTAATTTTCAAAAAGCATAGAAAGCAGAAACGGAGGTCTCAATGTCGAAGTGTTCCTTTATTTTTCTGGCCGTATGTTTGGCCTGTGCCGCCGCTTTTGGCGATGGTGCGCACCCCAAGTACACGTTGGGAAAGAAGGCATCTGGTGCGACAGAGCGGAATGAGGTCTTCTCGGACGCCTCATACTGGAAGGACGAAGCCGGAAATTTCGGCGAGGCGGGTGTGGCTCTCGATCCGACCGGCGACTACTATACAAGTAACTATGAATGCGGAACCCCCGCTACGCTGCGTCTGGACGTCCATTCGCTGCATCTTGGTGAAGTTGGCGGCGATTCGGCCAAGTTCAACAACGTTGCAGCGAACTACAACAACGTGCTCGGTGTGCTGAACGAGGGCCTTTTCTTGAATAGAGGATATATGGCCATCACGTGGCTGCCGTTTGAGATTTGCGACACGGTGACCGTTCAGTCACCCGTGTCTGCTCCGTTTCAGATCTATACGGTATACGGCTACCCGGAATCGCATGCAAATGCCCCACGCATGTACGGTACGCTGTCGGCGACGCTTAAGTCGGAGTTTGGTAAGCAGCTTGATATTTTCCATCTCGGATCAAGTAATCCGGCAACCAGCTCCAATACGGTCTATCGATTTGACTTCACTGGCGACTACTCGCGCTTTTATGGCGCGCTGCGCTTCGGAAGGGACATTGAGACCGCAGGTCACGTGACAAAGGCGAGGTTTTTGAATGGTGCTTTCCCCGGAACGCTCAAACTGACAAAATCGGCAATCCTGTCAATCTCAAACGACCTCGAAGTCGCGAACTTGACGCTTTCCGATGGCGCGTCGATTGAGACATTGGGCGGTGCGCTGGTCGTGACGGGCACAGTGACGCAGGCGGGCGCGGTGAACGTGCGGTGGACGGGGGCGATTCCCAACGTGGAGTTCCCGGAAATTTCTCTTTTGACGGTTGCACTTGGCGAGGCGGTTGACAAGAGCCAGTTCGCTGTTACGAATGATGCCGCCGTGAGCGTTTCGACCGACTGGCGGAACAACGGAAACGGCACTAAGACACTGGTTGCGACGTTCACTCGTCCTTCCATATACGCAAGCCCCACAGGCGACGACGAGGCCGTTGGCGACTTGGAGCATCCGATCAAGACTCTGAGCAACGCCGTCGCGCGCGTCACGAACGGCATCATCTACGCTCTGCCGGGGACATACGATTCGGGAGAGTGCGATCTCGCCGCTGATACGCATTCGCGCGTCCACCTGCCGGCGAACGTCATGCTGAAATCTACGGACGGGGCCGAGAGCACGTTCATCGTCGGCGCGCTCGGCACGTCGCCGGGGGAAGGCAAGGAAACGACGGATCCCTGGGAAGGCGCCACGCGCTGCGTGAAGATGGACGCAGGTGCTGTGATTCAGGGTTTCACACTGACGGGCGGCGGCGTCTATCTGCACCATGACGATGTCACGGCAAACTACGAGGAATCTACTGGCGGCGGCGTGCGCGCGGCCGCAGGAAGTGTAGTGGCGGACTGCCGCATCTACGGCAACACGGCGTACCGCGGCGGCGGCGGCCGCGGCGGCGCCTACGTAAGATGCATTTTCGGGACGAATGTGGCGGTATGTGCCGATTGGGCTGGCCCAGACCTGAACGGCATAAGCTACTACGCTCCTATCCCGACGGTGGCGTTCGACTCGGTGTTCACTTCCGCAAAAAACGCCTACAACCACGGCAACAGGGCCACGTTCTACAACTGCACCTTCCCCAACACGCAGCAATGCGGGCCTAGCGACGCCTGCAAGCTCTACAACTGCCTGATCCGCGTCAAGAAGAATCTGCCGGGGGGATCAGACCAGTACTACAACTGCGTTTTGGCGTCGCAGCCGCTATCGTTCACGACGGGCTCGATGACGGATTGCATCGTCACGAATCTTGACGATGCAATCGACTCGGAGTGGCGGCTCACGGACGACAGCCCGGCGATAGACTTCGGCGACAGGGCCGCCTATCTCGCCGGACTTGCGGCGGCTGGCGTGCCGTCCGCGATCTCTGGCGTGGACTACTGGGGCACGCAGCGTGTTTACAACGTCCGCATCGACGCCGGTGCGACAGAATACGACTGGCGCGGCGCATATGGGAGGGCGATTGGAAGACGTGTCGGTGTCACTGAGGCCACTCCTGACGTCTCGCTGGCTGACGGAAATGTTGTGCTGAAGGGCGGCGACGAACTCTCTCTCGACTTTATGCATGGTGGACACGGCGGATCCGCCGAATGCACTCTCACAGGCGACGGCGTTCTCTATGTCTGGCTCGGCGAGACGCTTCTTGGCGAACTTGCGCAGTCCGGCGTGGTGGACTTCGATTCGGCGGAGGCTTCGGATTCCATTCGGTTCGTATATGCGTCCGACTCTGATGACTCGTCGGCGCGGGTGAAAATTCGTTCCGGCCGTGGTTTCTTGCTGCTCTTCAGATAGCTAAAGCGGAGTAGTTGATGAGGCGTATTTGTGTTGCGGGAATTGTCGCGCTGGTGCTTGCGGCGCTGTCGGCGGCGGCTGCGGGCGGTCATCGGAAGACAGTCCTTGGAAGCGGATGGGATCTCCTTGACGCGACGACCGAGGACGTCTGGCGCAACCGCGCCAAGTTTGCCGAGACGGGGCTTGACGGCATCCTGATGTCGCTGGACAGGACCGGCGCGGACGGCAGGCGCAGCGACGGGCGCGGCATCCTCGACCGCGTAGAGTGGCGGGATTCCGACTTCGACCGTTCGCGGAAGCTTGTCGCCGAGTGCGTAAAGTGTTCTGGCCTCAGGGAGTCGATGGCCTTTGCCTTTTTGATTCCGCACAAGCGCCTTGGCTGGGATGACGACGAGGGCTGGCGTATCGCGGCGAACAACGTCGCGCGGCTAGCTCGGGCGGCGAAGGCCTGCGGACTGAAGGGGCTTGTATTCGACCACGAGGACTACTTCAAGCAGCGGCAGTTCCGCCTGAACCCGGAGGACGGCGACTTCGACGCGGCCAGCGTCCTCGCGCGCCGGCGCGGACGCGAGTTCTTCGGCGCGCTGTT
>JBGUVV010000349.1:0-8551 GCA_045220525.1 Kiritimatiellia bacterium | reverse complement strand
GGTCAACGGGAGGACGCAGACGCTCTACGTGCCCATGTCCTCGGTGGAGGAGGTGCGGGGCTGGATCCGGCGCTGGAAGGAGGAGGCGGCGATTCGCAAGCTACGCGCGTCGCGGTCGGCGCCATGCGGATGCGGCGTTTCCACCTCGTGGCCTGAAACGCGACGGGGCGCGTCCCTCCCCAAATTTGGAATCTTTGTGGCTGGGGGCGTGTACTTGATTTTTGGGGCCATATTTTGATATAATTCCCAACTAACGTTTCACAAAAGAGGATGATACCATCATGGCAAATGACAATGTCGTAAGAAACAATATCTGGAAGTGGATGATCCTGGCTCTTGTTGCCGTCGTATCCATATACGTCTGCAATCCGCCGGCCGAGAAATTCCGTTTTGGCCTTGATTTGAAGGGCGGGTCGTCTTTCACGCTCGGCGTTGACACCGACAAGCTGGCGGAGTCGATAATCGCGGCGAATCCTGCGATTACGAACACGCCCGGCGCCGTCGCCCGCGAAATCGAGAAGACCCTCGAGGGCAGCGACAACCGCATCGTCGAAGTCATCAGGCGGCGCGTTGACGCAATGGGCACGAACGAGCCCGTGATCCAGAGCCTCAAGGACCATCGCCTCCTTGTGCAGCTTCCCGGGGCCGACGAGAACGTCCGCAAGGCCGCGAAGGCCAACCTCCAGTCCGCGGCGTTCCTTGAATTCCGCCTGACTCATCCGAAGAACGACCAGCTCGTCGCAAAGCTCCTTTCCCGCGAAGTCGCCCCCGAGGGCTACCGCAAGAGCGGCAACGGCTACGCCCGCGTGGAGAACTGGGACAAGATTTCGAGCCGTCCCGGCTATGCTGCGCGTCTCGCCGCCTTCGAGGTTCCCGACGCCCGCTACATTTTCATGCTTGAGGACGAGGGCAACGGCATCTACCTGCCGAACTTCGTCGCGCGTTCCACGGAGCCCCGCGTCACCGGCGAGGACCTCGTCTCCGCCGCCGTCGAGCGCGACCCGACCTCCGGCCAACTCTCCATCGGCTTCAGGCTAAACGCGGAGGGCGGGCGCAAGTTCTCCACCCTCACGAGGAACTTCAAGGCGCACGGCCCGAAGAACCCGACCGACCGCGGCCGCCAGCTCGCCATCATCCTCGACGACTCCCTCATTTCCGCTCCGGTGATCCAGAGCGAAATCGGCTCCTCCGGCCAGATAACCGGCCGCTTCACTGGTCCCGAGGCCCAGAAGCTCGCCAACGAGCTCAACGCCGGTGCGCTGCCCGCGCCGATGAAGATCCTCGCCGAGACGACCGTCGCCCCCACGGTGGGCGAAGACGCGATTGCCGCCGCGAAGTGGGCGGCGTCGATAGGGTTCGCGCTCGTCGCGCTCTTCATGCTCATATACTACTGGCGCTCCGGCCTCGTGGCCGACATCGCGCTCTTCCTCGACATCGCGCTTCTTCCTGCGGCGCTCGTCATCTGCGCCAACATCCTCGGCGTCTTCGCGCACGATCCCTCTATGGGCGGCGGCGGCTCGATGCAGCTCCCGGTGCTCACGATGCCCGGTATCGCGGGCCTCGTCCTCTCCCTCGGCATGGCCGTTGACGCGAACGTGCTCATCTTCGAGCGCATCCGCGAGGAGTTCATCGCTGGCAAGCTCGCAGGCGAGGCCATCAAGAACGGCTACGGCCGCGCCTTCACGGCGATTCTCGACTCCAACCTCACGACCATCATCACCGGCATCATCCTCTTCGTGGTCGGAACCGGCCCCGTGCGCGGATTTGCGATCACCCTCACGGCGGGCGTCGTGATTTCCATGTTCACAGCCGTCGTCGTGACGCGCCTCGTCTTCGACCACTGCGTCGATCCCAGCCGCGCGAAGCCGTTCAAGATGCTCAGCATCTTCAAGAACCCGAAGTTCGACTTCATGAAGCTTACGAAGTTCACGGTGGCGGGGTCGTTCTCCTTCATCGCCGTGGCCGCTGTGATATTCGCCATCAGGTTCCTCGCGAATCCCGCGTCGGTCCTCTCGGTTGACCTCACAGGCGGAACTTCCATCGTCTACAACCTCGACGAAAACGAGAAGCCCTCCGTCGCCGACATCCGCGCGGCGATCAACGACTTCGACAATGCGGCCGTCATACAGTATCAGGAAGGCGTCGGATCCACCACGCTTCTCCTCAAGACCGGCGAGACGGCCGAGACCGACAAGGGCCGCGCCTTGGAAGGGCGCGACGTCGGCGCGTATGTGACGGGCCTTCTCCAGAAGAGCTTCCCGAAGGCCGCCTTCAAGACCGCGAGCGTTGACGAGGTTGGCTCCTTCGTCGGCGCCGACCTCAAGAAGAGCGGAACCTACGCCGTCCTCTTCTCGCTTGTCGCGATCCTCGTCTACGTCGGCTTCCGCTTCCGCTTCGGCTTCGGCCTCGGCGCGCTTGTCGCTCTTGCCCACGACGCGCTCTTCTCGATAGTGCTCTTCTCGCTCTGCGGCCGCCAGATATCGCTGATCGTGATAACAGCCGTCCTCACCATCATCGGCTACTCCGTCAACGACACGGTGGTCGTCTTCGACCGCGTCCGCGAGATGCTGCGCCGCGACAAGAGGCTGTCGTTCTACGACCTCTGCAACGTTGCGGTCAACTCGTGCCTCTCGCGCACGGTGATCACCTCCGTGACGACGCTCTTCGCGATTCTCGCCCTGTTCGCCTTTGGCGACGGGTCGATATTCGACTTCGCCTTCATAATGCTCATTGGCATCGTCGCCGGCACGTTCAGCTCAGTGTTCATCGCGACGCCGATCATGTACTGGTGGTACAGGGGCAAACGGCCCGACGTGGAGCCGGATGAACGCTAAACGAATCGCCGCAAGGCGGCGCCAGCGCAATGGCGGCATAGCGGCAGTCGAAGGCGGAGTCTCGTCCGCCAAGGGGTTTCGCGCGGCGGGCGTCGCGGCGGAGATAAAATACAAGGGACGCAACGACGTTGCGCTTGTCGTGGCCGACGTCCCTTGCGCCACCGCCGCCGTTTTCACGACGAACAAGGTTGCGGCTGCCCCGGTTCTCTACGACAGGGCCGTCCTCGGCCCTGCAGGCTGCTCGTCCGGCGTCCGGGCGATCCTTGCGAACTCCGGCTGCGCCAACGCATGCACGGGAACTGCCGGGCTCAAGGACGCGGAGCGCTCTGCACGTGCTACCGAGCGCGAGCTTGGACTTGAGAAGGGGAGCGTCCTTGTCGCCTCGACTGGCGTCATAGGCCGCAGGCTGCCGGTTGACAGGCTACTTTCCGGGATGAAGAGAGCGGCGAAGGGCCTTGGCTCGTCGCCCGACCACTCCCTCGCCGCGGAGAAGGCCGTAATGACTACCGACACCCGGCCAAAGCAGGCGTGCGCGACATGCGTGATCGGCGGGAAAAAAGTCACCGTTGGCGGGATGTCGAAGGGCTCCGGGATGATCGAGCCCAACATGGCGACGATGCTCGGCTTCATAACGACCGACGCCGCGATTTCGCCGCGCATGCTGCGCCGTGCGCTTCTCATTGCGATAGGCAAGAGCTTCAACAGGCTCGTGGTGGATGGCGACGAGTCGACGAACGACTCGGTCTTCCTCATGGCCTCGGGGCTCGCGGGAAACGCGAAGATCTCGCATGGCGGGGACGACTTCAGGGTTTTCCTCGCGGCGCTTGAGTCCGTGTGCGTTTCGCTCGCCCGTCAGATGGCGACCGACGGAGAGGGCGCGACCAAGTTCGTCACCGTAACCGTGAAGGGCGCGAAGAGCGAGAAGGACGCCGCGAGGGCCGCGAGGGCCGTCGCGAAGTCGCCTCTTGCGAAGACGAGCTGGTTTGGCCGCGATCCCAACTGGGGAAGGGTTCTGGCGGCGGTAGGATACTCCGGCGCTGATGTCGAGGACATGAAGGCGGAAGTCTTCTACGACGGCGTATGGGCGTTTCGCCGCGGCAAGGTCGCCGATTCCGCACAGCTGGACCGCCTCGCGTCGGTCATGAAGAAGGACTCGTTCGAGGTCGTCGTCGATCTGCACCTGGGCCCCTATTCCTCCTCGATCTACACATGCGACTTTTCAACTGAATACGTTCACATCAACGCTGACTACACAACATGAAAGAAAAACTGACAAAGTTGGCCGTTGTCGCCTTTGCGGCCGCAGCCACCGTCTCGGCCTTCGCCGAGCAGTATGTCGACATAACTGGTGTCGGCGCGCAGAAGTTTTCCGTGCAGATTTCGGTCGGCGATGCCGCGTTTGCAAAGTGCCTTTCGAGAAACCTCGAACTCTCGGGGCTTTTCAAGGTCGAGAAGCGCGGAACAGTCAAGGTGTCGGGCGCGCCGGGCCTGATACGCGCCGAAGGCGGCGGAAGGAGCGTTTCGTGCAACGAGTTCTTTTCCGACGCGAAGTCCGCGAGGATGGCCGCGCGCAAGCTTTCTGACGCAATGGTGCAGGCGTTTTCCGACGGGAAGCAGAAGGGCTTTGCATGCGACCGCATCCTCTTCCTCAATCGCGGCAAGCAGGCGGCGAAGGGAATGAGCGTCCCGAGCGAGATGTGCGTGTCGTATCCCGACGGATACGACATACGCCAGCTCACGAGCGACGCGAAGATGACCATCTATCCGCGCTGGCATGCCTCCGAGGGCGTCATCTATATAAGCGACCGCAACGGAGCGCCGCAGGTGTGGGAGATGGACATCGCCTCGTCTCAGCGCCGCATGAAGTGGTCGCTCAAGGGGACTCCGGCCGGTCTTGCCGTCTCGCCTGACGGCAAGAAGATCGCGGCGATCCTTTCCTTCCAGGGCAACCCCGAGCTATACGTCATCGAGGGCGATCGCTTCGTTAGGCTTACCAACACCCCGCTTGCAAGCGAAGGCCAGCCGGTGTGGAGCCCCGACGGCACCAAGATCGCATACGTGTCGAACGAGTCGCGCCATCCGCAGATCTACGTAATCGACGTTGCCACCAAGGCGAAGCGCCGCCTTACGTCGCGTGGGCGCGAGAACGTCGATCCGGACTGGGGCGCAGACGGGCGAATCGCCTACATCACGAAGCGTGGCGGAGCGCAGGTGGCCGTCATGAGCCCCGCCGAGGGCGACGCCACGGCGAGGCTCGTCACCGACGAGGCGAACTGGGAGCATCCTTCGTGGTCGAGGGACGCCCGCCATCTCGCCGCGAACCGCGACCGCGCGATATTCGTGATCGACACGCTCGAAGACGGCGACAAGCCTCGGCAGGTCTTTAGCGCGTCCGGCAATTTCATTTCGCCGTGCTGGGCGAGGTGATTCGGAGGAACGAAAGATGAAGATCGACGTAGCCTACGTGGCCGACCTTGCGAGGATAGAGCTCTCAGAAGAGGAGAAGGCGGTGTTCCAGCCCCAGCTCGAGAGCATCGTCGGATATGTCGAGAAGATTTCGTCGGTGAACGTCGACGGCGTGGAGCCGATGATGCACGGCCGCCCTCTCGTGAATGCGTTCCGCGAGGATGTCGTGAGGCCCTCCATGGACGTTGAGGAGGCTCTCGCCAACGCGCCAAGGCGCACGGGCGACGAGTTCCTCCTTCCGAAAGTGGTTGAAGGCGCGGAAAGCTGAGAAAGAAAGTCGTTTTTTTTGGTATAATAATCAAACTTATGAATGGCTACAACTGTGTTGTCTGCATAAAGCAGGTTCCTGATACGAACAAGGTGACGGGCGACGCCATGAAGGCGGATGGCACGATCAACCGCGCCGCGCTGCCTGCGGTGTTCAATCCAGAGGACAAATGCGCCCTTGAGGCGGCGTTGCAGGTCAAGGAGACCTACGGCGGAACCGTAACGGTGATCACGATGGGTCTTCCCGCGGCTGCGGCGATTCTGCGCGAGGCGCTCATGTGCGGCGCCGACCGCGCCGTGCTGGTGACCGACCGCAAGGCCGCAGGCTCCGACACGCTTGCCACGAGCTACATCCTCTCGCAGGCGGTGAAGAAGTTCTCCCCAGACCTCGTTTTCTGCGGAAGGCAGGCAATCGACGGCGACACGGCCCAGGTGGGCCCGCAGATCGGCGAGAAGCTTGACTGCGCGGTTGTGACCTATCTTGAAAAGCTCGAGCTCGACGGCTCCGTCGCCGTGGCGACGCGCGACATCGGGACGGGCGTCGAGACTTGCCGCGCGCAGCTTCCGGCGCTCTTCACCGTGACCGAGAAGTTCGGAGAGCTGCGCCCCTATCAGATGCGCCTTGTGATGAAGCACAAGAACGCTGAGCCGGAAACGCTTTCATGCGACGACATCGGCTGCGAAGCCGATCGCTGCGGCTTTGCCGGTTCCCCGACAAGCGTCAACAAGATTCAGTCGGTCGTCCTTGCGGGCGGAGAGTTCAAGGAGATTCCGGCGACTGACGAGGGCGTTTCCGGCCTCGTCGGCGAGCTGATCAAGGACCATACGATAGGGTAAGCGACATGAAGAACACACAAGGCGAAGTCTGGGTCTTTGCGGAGCAGGAGGACGGCAAGCTCTCCGAGGTTCCGTTCGAGCTGCTGGGGAAGGCGCGCGAGCTTGCGGGCCGCCTCGGCGTAAAGGTCGGCGCGGTGCTCATGGGCTCCGGAGTGGAGGGGCTTGCGGCCGAGCTTTTCGCCGGCGGCGCCGACACTGTCCATCTTATCGACGACCCCGAGCTCAAGGTCTTCCGCAACAAGGCGTATCGCCATGCGATGGTCGAGCTCGTCAAGGAGGAGAACCCGCAGATCGTCATCTTCGGGGCGACGCACATGGGGCGCGACCTCGCGCCTGCCGTTGCGTCCGCGCTGAGATGCGGGCTTACGGCCGACTGCACCGACCTCCAGATCGGCGACTACGAAGACAAGAAGACTGGCGAGAAGTTCGAGAACGTCCTTCACCAGATACGCCCCGCGTTCGGCGGCAACATCATAGCGACAATCGTGAACGCCCGCAACTGGCCGCAGATGGCGACTGTGCGCGAAGGCGTCATGAAGCCGATGGTGCGCGACGAATCGCGCAAGGGCGAAGTCGTCCGCCATTCCGCGCATCTTGAAGGGGTGGAGATCCCGACCGAGGTCGTGGAGATTGTCCGCAGGGTCTCGTCCGTAAACCTCAAGGGCTCGCGCATAATCGTCGTTGGCGGCGCAGGCGTTGGCTCGAAGGAGAACTTCAAGCTTATTCGCGACCTCGCGGCGGCGCTTGGCGGCGCCTTCGGCGGCAGCCGCGCGGCCGTCGACCTCGGCTACTGCGAGCACGAGCGCCAGATTGGCCAGACCGGCGTCACCGTGCGCCCGGCCCTCATGATAAGCTGCGGCGTCTCCGGCGCGGTGCAGCACCTTGCGGGCATGAAGGACTCCGCGAAGATCATCGCGATCAACACGGACCGCGACGCGCCCATTTTCCAGGTCGCCCACTACGGCATCGTCGGCGACCTCAATGCAGTAATTCCGGCGATGATAAAGGCCATAAAGAACAAGGGGCAGGACAATGGCTAACTTCTACAGGGACAACAAGGACATTGCAGACGTAATTGACGTCCTCGACCTCACGGAGGTCGCTGAGCTGCGCGAGGAAGGCTTCCGCTTTGCGAAGGAATACGACTTCGCGCCGAAAGACGCGGCGGACGCAATCGACAACTACAAGCGCGCGATCGACCTTTGCGGCGACGTTATGGCGAACCGCATAGCCCCTCTCGCCGAGGAGACCGACCAGGTCGGGAACACCCTCAACGACGACGGCTCAGTGACGCGCGCGCCGGGGATGAAGCTTGCGATAGAGCTTTTCGGGAAGACCGGACTCATGGGCGTCACGATTCCCTACTACCTCGGCGGCCTCAACATGCCTTGCACGGTGCTCACCGCCTGCAACGACATCGTAAGCCGTGGCGACGCCTCCCTCATGAACCTCTTCGGCCTTCAGGGCATCGCCGAGACGATAAACTCCTTCGGCGACGAGGAGCTTAAGAAGAAATACGTCCCGAAGCTCGTCTCCGGCGAGTGGACTGGCGCGATGGTCCTCACCGAGCCTGACGCTGGCTCCGACCTCCAGAGCGTAAAGACGACTGCTCGGCAGGACGAGAACGGCAACTGGTTCGTGAACGGCGTAAAGCGCTTCATCACCAACGGCTGCGGCGAGGTCCTCATCGTGCTCGCCCGCACGGAGCCTGAGTTCACCGACGGGCGCGGCCTTAGCTGCCTCTTGGTCGAGAAGGGGCCGTGGGTCAAGGTGCGCCGCCTCGAGAACAAGCTCGGCATCCACGGATCGCCTACTTGCGAGATGGTGTTCACCGACGCTCCCGCGAAGCTGATCGGCCTTAGGAAGCGCGGTCTTATCACCTACGTGATGGCGCTCATGAACGGGGCTCGCATGGGAATCGCCGCGCAGGGCACCGGCATCGGCGAGGCCGCGTACCGCGCCGCGCGCGACTACGCCGCCTCGCGCAGGCAGTTCGGAGTCACGATCGACAGCTTCCCCGCGCTCCGCGAGCTCATGTCCACGATGTCCGTCGAGCTCCAGGCGTCCCGCGCGCTCACCTACTACTCCGCGAAGAACGTCGACCTCGAGTCTGGCCTCGGCAGGAAGTTCGAGGCGCTCAAGGGCAC
>JBGUVV010000348.1:0-2742 GCA_045220525.1 Kiritimatiellia bacterium | reverse complement strand
GTCCTGCGTCCGCATCGTAAGACAAAGCGCGACGCTGAGCCTTTCCGCAAGCCTCCTTCGCCATGGCTTGGTAAAGGACTTGTGCTTGTTCATACACATGTTGATTAGGACGTGCCTGAAAGAGTCCTGCGGCCTCAGGGCGGTGATGCGCGGCTCCCTGACGATGTTTAAGAAAATCTCCTCCACGATGTCTTCGGCTGTGTGCCAGTCGTCGCCGAACTTCTTCATGTCGAACTCGATAAGCGCCTTCCTGTAGCCATCAAGAAAATGAACCCACTCCGCCTCCGTTCGGTTCACGTTCTGCCGAAACAGCAACGACCTCTGCGACGTCTTCTTCATTGAGTCTTCACCACTCGCCGCCCTTCACCGCCGACATCACAAGCAGAAATTCAAGATTCGCCCTCGCCCGTTTTGCCGCCATGTCATTTCACTCCTATACTGTGGTAATTTACTGTGGCAATCTTGACCCTTTTTCCTCGCGGAAACGCTTCTCCCATTCGGGATCTTTCCGGAGATCCCTCTTTTCATCCGGGGAGACCAGCCCCTGTCGCCCCGTTTTGGCGGCGAAGGCGCAGTCAACCGCTTCCGCAAGGGCGGAAAGCCAAATGTGGTAGACCGCACCCGAAGGGTGAATGCGATCCGGGAACATCTCCGGCGTCGTCCACTTCGTCTCCGGGTCGACAAGCCTGTCGGAAATGTCGAGCCAGACGATCTTCTCGCCGTCGGCAAACGTCTTCAGTATCTCATTCGTCCGGTCATTGCGCGCCCGGGCTCCGGAATGCCCCTTGTCATCGGCGCCGCGCCCGCGCGGAAATATCGCCGTCAGGATGATCTTCGCCTGCGGCTGACGCTCCTGAATGCGTGCCAGCAGGGTTTTCACACCGAGCGCCGTCTCCCATGGATATGTGGTGTCTTTCGTTGAATTGTTCGTGCCGATCATAAGGACGACGGCCTTGGCCCTGTAGCCGTCCAGCTCGCCGTTGTCGACGCGCCAGAGCACATTCTCCGTTCTGTCGCCGGCGAAGCCGAGATTGAGCGCCTTGAAGCGATTGGTAAGCGCCGCCCAACTCTCCGCCGCATACGGCTTCGCCTCCCAGTAGTGGGTAATGGAATCGCCCAGCAGGACAAGGTCGCACGAGCCGCCCATCTTCGCGATCTCCGCCAGTTTCGATTCGTGGCGCGGTTTCCACCAGCAACCGCCTCTGGCCTTGCTGTAGGCCTTGAAACGTGGATAGGGAATTGCTGTCACCGGGCTTACAGGCGGGCGCCCCGTTGCGATGCGCGAACGGAGGAAATACAAGTTGCCCTGCACCTCCTTAAAGGCGCTGGTCAGCCGTTCATACGGTTCATCGCGCAGGTTCACGAGACCATAGTTGCAGTCCTCTCCGTCTGTCTTCTTCCAGCGTCCAAGCGGCGGCTGGTCCACCCAGCGGAAGTGTATGTAACCGATGACCTCCGGCTCGGACAGCATCGTCTTCGCGAACAAGGCGCTTGCCGCGGCTCGCTCCTTCTGCGTCGGGACGCGCTGTCCGGCACCTTTCTTGCAGGGGCACTCCGTATCGCGTGCGGGATAAGCCCACTCGGTCACGATCAGAGGCTTCTTCGCCATGCGGTACACTTCGCGAAGCTTCGCGGCTATCGGCCTTTTGTCGCCGGTGAAGCCGGCCAGCACCACCTGATTCGTCAGATCCGCAGGCGGATACGAGTTCACGCTCATCGCGTCGTTCCACTTTCCGCCCTCCTCCCAGGCGATGTCCGGCGTCGAGCGGAAGCCGGCAAACCGGCAGCCGAGCACAAGATGGTTCGGCGCCGCCTCGCGGATCGCGGAAGTGGTTATGCGGTAGTACGCCGAAGCGACGAGGCGCAGGAAGTCCTGTTTCACGCGCACGTCAACCCTGTTCGTGACGGAGAGCCCTCGCGCCGCGAGAAAATCCTCGAGAGCCTTGCGCCCCGAATGCCCTGCGGGAAGCTTCACAACGGCATCATAGATCCCCGTTCCGGCATGGGCGTCGTCAGACATTCCGTTGACGTCCTGCTTCACCGCTCCACGCCAAGTGATCTCGTTATCGGTGTACCAACCCACGATCCAGGGATTATCCCGCTCCTTTGCGCAGACCTTCGCAGCCATCCTGCGGCAGTATCCCTCGAAGTCCGGATGGAACACGTTCGGGAAGCTGCCGGGGAATTCCACATTGTTGAGAAGATTGGATTCGTTGTTCGGCTCGCCCCTGGCGAACGACTTGCCCATCTGGATCACGCGGGTGCAGGCGAGGCCACCGCCCACAAGACCCTTCGCAGGAGGATCCCATGTGGAAATCGCGTTGAAGTTCCATTCGAGAAGCCTGCTGGAGACGTCTTTTGCCCACCGGGCGCGATCCTTGCCGTATTTCGCCTCAAGCGTACGGGTGTAGGGCGAATATCCGAGCGCAGGGCAGGCATCGCCCGCCATCCGCGAGGGGCCATTGTTCGCGGCGAGGAAAAAACCATGGCCGCCCGGCGTGACAAATCGCCATACGCCCTTCTCGCCCTGTTCTATGCGGAAGAATCCCGTGGCCCGCGAAACCGTTCCCGTGTCGTAGCGCAGACCTTCAAGTTCCGCATTGGCACCACGCAACCCCGAAATGACTGCGCACAACAGCAGGAAAAACATTATCTTACGCATCTGTACCTGCCCATTCCTTCAACAGCGGTCGTTTCCGCCCCCGTCACATTCCGTGCCGACACTTTAGGACGATCCCCCCA
>JBGUVV010000347.1:0-6729 GCA_045220525.1 Kiritimatiellia bacterium | reverse complement strand
CTCCCGGACGATGTTTAAGAAAATCTCCTCCACGATGTCCTCGGCGGTGTGCCAGTCGTCGCCGAACTTCTTCATGTCGAACTCGATCAGCGCATCCCTGTAGCCGTCAAGAAAATGAACCCATTCCGCCTCCGTCCGGTTCACGTTCTGCCGAAACAGCAACGACCTCTGCGAAGTCTTCTTCATTGCGCCGCCTCGATTTGTCCCCGGCGATTATTCATGTCCCAGTGCGCGACCCACCCGACCCTCGCGCCGTACTTGGAACGCTCAAAGCAGTTTCGCGCGCCATTTTCTATTTCCGCTTCTTTGCAAATGAAAGTTCCACGACAATGGGCGAATGGTCGGACGTGATGCGGTCCGGCACCTCGAACGCTTGTAGTATGGTGAAGTCCTGCTCGTGCACCTTATCGACGGCGATGTAGTCGAGGATGCATTCCTTGCGATCCAGCGTCCCTCTGAGGAACGTGTGTATGTCATGCTCCGGCGAAATCACCGTGACGAACTCCTTCAGCCCCTTCAGGACGGGCGTGTTCGGCCAGTTGTTCCAGTCGCCAGCGATAAAGACGGGCTTCTTGTATTTCGCAAGCGCCTTGCGCACGACAGGCACGGATTCGAGCCGCTTCGATTCCTCGTTTATGTCAAGGTGCATGGACGCCACCGCGAAATCCTTGAATTCGCAGATGACGATAGTCCGCTTGTGCTTCGACGATGGCAGCTCGAACGCCTCCACCTTGAGTGGCTTTGTGTGCGAGAACACCGCGTTGCCGATGTCTTTGCCGAGATGCGTGTATGCCCCGTGCATCCCCAGTAGTTCCGTCAGCTGCTTGAACCTTATCTCATTGAATATCTCATTGACGCAGACAAAATCCGGCGACTCCGCAAGAATGCACTTCGCCGTCCGTTCGGGGTCGAGTTTGCCGTCCATCCCATACGACATCTGGATGTTGTAGGACATGATCCTGAACGCGCCGCTCTTGGCTGGCGGCTTTGCTCCGGCGACGCGGACACGGGTCTTGCGCTTGCCGTGTTCCTGCCAAAACTTCACGGGGCGCAGTTCCACATTGCCGTCATCCAGTTGATTCCTATCTAAATCCTTCGCCGTCGTCTGAACCGCCGCCAATGCCATGACCGCACAAACGGTAAACATCTTCATTGCCTTATTGCTCATAATACAGTCTCCGTTTTCGTTTCTCGCCCGCCAGCCCTGCGGCAGAAACCGCCTGAAACTCTCGCGTCGCGAAGCATCGCTTTGCTCTTTCGTTTTTCGCACCTCGGAATGCCCAAACAGGTGTTTTACGATGGTTTCGTGTGGCCTCACAGTTTCGACCGTGTCACATCGACCATATCACAAATGCCCTGTTCCCCCGCCTCGCTCTATATAATACGAACGATCTCAATCGCATTTTGTACAATCGGACGGACGCATTTTGACAAGCTTTGTCGCATGAGGCGGCACAATGACTACATAAGAGCCAGTGTGTCGTCCTTCGCATTTCTGCGTCCATAGGTCACGAACCCAACATTCGGCGTGTCCCAGGCCGAGCTCCTCGAAGTCCACCTTTATCTCGTGTGCCAGCGGATATCGGTTGACAAGCGCGACAGCCGTCGTGCCGTCAGAAAGTGGACGGCACCAGACGCTCTCCTCGTCGGCGTGTCGAATGCGCTTGGCAGTTTGCCCCAGCCGATCCTGACTGACGGAGATCACCATGTCGTTCATGAGCAGGTTGCGCGTGAAGTCATCCAGCTTCGTCATGTCGCAGCCCAGCAGCATCGGCGAACCCATCATCGCCCAGAGCGAGACGTGTGTGTACTGCTCGTTAGGCGAAAGATACGTCGGATGGTCTCCGGCGAAGGAATGCTGCATTCCCACTATCATCATGTCAGGATCCGCCCACCAGCCCGGCTTGTTATACTTGTGGAACTCGCCCGCGCCGATCCAGCCCTCAATCGCACGCTCCATCCAACTCCACGAATCGTGCAGGTCGTCCCAGACGCGCCAGCACGAACCGCCAATCTTGTCGCCCCATTCCTCGGTATGCCCCAAACCGTATTGACAGAGGTGGAGGACTATGTCTCGATTCTGTGCGCGGAGGCAATCCGCCATAAGGCGGTAAGGCTTCATGTACGCCCCGCGCTTAGAGACATCCTCCTGCATCTTCGGATTCCTGTCGCCCATGCCGTTCTCCTTCTGGAATATCGGCCCATAGGTGCATCTGTCGTATTTGAGATAGTCGAAGCCCCATTCCGCCCAGCTCTCGGCATCCTGACGTTCATGTTCGTAACTGCCCGTGCACTTGCCGCATGTGAGCGGCCCTGGCGAGGAGTAGATGCCCGCCTTGAGTCCGAGCGAGTGGATATAGTCCGTCAAACCCTTCATGTCTGGGAAGCCGCGATTGGGGAGTATCTTTCCGTTTGCATCCCGTCCTGCGCCGACTACATCTTCGCGTCCGCCAAAATAGTCCTTTCGGAGTTTGACGCGCGAAGCACCGGAATTGTTCATCGCCCACCAGTCGTCCAGGTTGACGTAGGCCCATCCGTGGTCTGCGAGACCCGACTCATCCATCGCCTTGGCTTGTTCCTTGACGTTGTCGGCACAAATGCGGAAGCAAAGGCAATTCCACGAATTCCAGCCCATGGGCGGAGTGAGCGCAAGCGTCTCGCCTACGGCAAGACGAATTGTCCTCGTCGCTGTGCCGTGCACGTTCCTCGCTGTAACCTTAATATCGTAGTCGCTAGGTCTGGACGGTGCAATTCCACGCAACACGCCTTTCTCGTCAAGCTTGACACCTTTGGGCAGCCCTTTCGCGGAGAACTTGATCGGGCGTTCGCCGCTCGTTGCAATGCGGAATATGACGGGATGCCCCGGCCGTACGCCCCAGATGTCCGCGCCGTTGATTTGCGGAATCTTTTTCTCCGGCGGCGTGAGGATTCCAAGCTGGGTCGTCCGGGAAGGGTCGTTCAGCGGTTTGATTCTGACGCCGTCCTCGCACGCAAACCGCGCATCGAGCCATACGCCGTGCGCCCGGTCGTAGGACGACCACGGCCCGCCGCCCGTCGTCTCAAGCACAATCTCCTCAGCTCCGCCAAGATTGGCGTGAACTTTCACAGGCTGCTGCCCAATTTTCACGTCCCGCGAATCGAACACGATCTTTCTGTCCGCCCAGACGCGGAAACGGACGGCAGGATCGCCCCATGTCTTCCCGCTTGAATCTGCGACACCCACGAGCGCGTCGAAAGACCTTACCTTGCCGTTCGACGTAAAGGCGACGGCAGATTCTGGGTGCGCACCGAATCCTCGTTCGAATGTTCTGCCGGCGACGGATAGCCCCTTGCCGTCAACCGCCTTAAGAGGAGTGACTTGTCTTCCGAATCCGCATGTCGAACCAGAAAGATCGAACGTATCGACAAAGATTTCTGTTTCCGCCGCACGGACAGGGAGAGCGGCGACCATCGCGACCACGCCTGTCATTATCAGCAATTTCTTCATATTTGCATCCTATCGTTAAGGTTGTGATTGTTTTGACAACTATACATCCGCAGAAATCGGTGCGCCCTGGCCACCGAATATCTCACGTGGGCGGACTTCCACGTGGATGCCGCCGTAGCTGCGTGACTTAAGTTCGTTCCACTTCTTGAAACCGGTTAAAGGGAACGAGACTTCCATCATTTCTGGCTCGGCGCACGGAGCGAAGGTGCATTTCGGCGAAAAGTAGCGGCGCACTTCGCGCACCACATCGCCACCGAAGCAGAGTGCATGGACGCACACCTCGTAGTCGTAGGCGCGGACGCCGCCGACGAGCCCGCTCACGACGGGGAACGCGAGCGAGAGCGACCTTACACCGCCTCCGGCAACCTCCTCTATCTTTGCCTCAAGCCTCGATCCAACAGGGAATTCCGGTGCTTTGGCGGCACGGCGACGCGTCTCATGCACAAACGGGCTCTCGCCACCCACAAGCGGAATAGTCCACGACGGCCCGAGCGCCTTATGGTTCGCGAAGTCAAGCCGATGCAGAATCATCCTGTCGTCGTAAACTTCAAGAAACATACCTTGCTCCGCCTCATGGCCGCTTGTCCTGTTCACGTGGCCCGGCTCCTGCCCGACATATTTGAGCGACGGCACCTGAACTGCGGTAAACGACCCCTGCCATATTGAATCCTCTCGAAACGCCGTCTGGTGCGAATGTCCGCAGAACGCACAGCAGTTCGGATAGGCCGAAAGCAGTTTCCCGACAGTTCCGTCATCCTGACCCCATACGCCCGGCCCGCACACAGTGTTGCGCAGGACGCGATGCTGCGAGTAGAAGAACGGTTTTGCTGGGTCGGGCTTGAAGCCCTTCAGAAAGTCATCCAGCCCTTCGGCGCACTTCCAGCCACGGTTGGTGTAATGCGAAAGGATGAAGTCGTAACCCTTGACGCGCTTGTGGACGATTGGACTCCACGACTCGCCGAATATGCGCTCCCACGTCGACTTCGGGCTGGTGGAAAACGTGTTCGCGTCCCGCTCGGCCTCCGTCCACGAATACTTCTCCAGCACACCTTTGTATTTCTGTGCGTATCCACCGTTGTCGTGGTCGCCGCAATGGAACAGCCTTTCGACGTGCTCCCCGTCCAATCCTTTGGAGCCGGGAAATACACTCTCCCAAGTCTGCGCCAGTTCCTCAAGCTGCGGAACAACGCCGTTGTCCGCCAAATCGCCGCATATGAGAACACCGTCCACGCGGCCTCTGCGAAACGCCGTCAGCGCACGTTCCAGCTTCTGCACTGCGGGGGCACACCCGTCCAGATGCGTGTCAGCCAAGACGCCAATTCGCAGACGGGGTTTCCGTGGTCTGGCGGGAGTGCCGACGGCAGGAACGGATGCTCCAGCTCCGCCGACGCCCGCAAATGCCGCGCCGAACGCCATGCTGCCGACAAGAAGCTCACGTCTTGTCATGCTCATTTTGATGGCGTTCCTCCTAATAGGCCAAAAGCCCCTTGATCAGTGGAACGAGATGATGAGTCCATTGATCTTCGGCCTGTATTTGCCGTTGCGCCCCTCGTCCGAAATGAGCGCGTATATCTTGCGTCCGATGGGCGGAGTCAGTTCCACCTTCGCGTCAGAACAGTCGATGGCGAGCGGCACGGACGCTGGCACGACAGATAGAATTGCGTCGAGCTGCGCTTGGGTATTCACCTTGAACGTCAGCGAGTTGAACGTCGCATTCGCAAGTTTCTCTACCGTGATGAGGTCGCTCGCAAGCTCTATCGTGTTAGTGACATTGATGCGCGTATCAAGCCCGAACGCGCTCTTGAACGTCGAGGCGGCGTTCAGCACGTTCGTAAGTGCGCTCGCGGAGGCAACCGTCGCCGTCAGCAGTTTCGCCTGCTCGTCGATTTCAATGTCAAGATCCTCGCCCGGTCCGTAGTATGCAGGAACTACTTTGTCTCCAACGTTCTCATTGATTATGCCACTCTTAGGGGCGAAGAAAAGGCAATCGCCTGTCAAATCCTGGAACATCTTGTTGCCGCTCGTATAGACGTTAAGGCTAGTGTTGCGGCCGAAAAGGGCAACTTTTAAATTCTTGCAGCCTCTAAATGGGCCATCCATGCTGATAGTGGTTGCTGGCTGCGATCCCGAAGCAACAGTAGTCCGCCCCTTGACCCATATCGCGGTGAGTGCCGAGTTTGCCCTGAATGCCTGATTCGAAATGGCGGTGACACCGCTCCCGATAATCGCCGTCGTATAGCGGTTGTTCCAGAACAAGCCGTCGGGAATGGTGCCGGAGAACGCATCTGGAATGACGAGGTTGCCCATCAGCCCTGTCCCGTTGTAGAAGGATCTGTATCCGAGGTAGGTGAGGGTCGAAGGGAAGTTTGGCGTACCAGTCAGTTTTGCGTCACCGCTACCAATGTAAAAAGCATAGTTTGCCAACCGCGTGACGGCGTAAGTCGTTCCGTTGTCAGTAAACGTCCAAGGGATTTTGTTCACATCAAAAGACAACGAAAACGATGCCGCTGGTGTGCTTTGCGTTCCTCCGCCGAGGGTAACGGTGCTAACGCCGTCATTATTTGTGGAATACGTCCAGACTATTCCGGTGATGGGATCAGTCCACGTGTCCGTGTCCGCGTATGCGCCGACGGCAACAGCCGTCGCGCCAATCATCATTATCAGTTTGTTCATTTTCTTGTTGTCCTTTCGGTTTAAAGAGTTGGAGTTTCGAGTTGGAGTTGGAGAGTGGAATGATTAACCATGCAGATCATGCAGGAACATGCAGATAGTTCTACATGCTCTACCTGTTCTACATGGTTTCTACAAAGCGAAACGCCGCCGCACGACAACGCGAAAACACGCCGCCGCGCCAAATTACAAAACTGTATTGGGGATGACCGTCCAGCGCGGCGCATCCGCCGCGCAAAATAGCCTATATTGCGTCCATTAAGCTGTGAGGGGGGGGGGTCGAGCCCTTGCGAGAAACCGCGTCAGAACGCAAGGGCGAAGCCACAGCGCCCGCGATTGCGAGCGAGAGAGCGACGGCGTTCTTGGCATTGGTTCTCATTGCGCGTATTATATCAAAAATTTTCCGCGCAGTGTTGTAGGTGACTGTCGCCGCCCTGCACCACACCTCCAACGATCACTTGAGAACGCACGGGACCAGTCCCCGCGAAAGCCCATTTTTCAAGGGTTTTGCGGTCCTCGGCGCACTACTCCCGCCGCGCCGAGGCCATCGCCATTCACTAGTAGCCCCTCCC
>JBGUVV010000346.1:0-8695 GCA_045220525.1 Kiritimatiellia bacterium | reverse complement strand
CGTCTCCGGATGCTCGCGCCACGACTCGTCCGTCTCGAACTCGAACACCTGCGGAATCCAGTCCGTCGTGCCGGACAGGAAGTTGTTGTGTTCTGGAAACTGCCATGTGCGTCCGCCCTTATCGTCCGACCTCTTCTGCCGGATGTACACCGAGACTCCGCCGTTGCTGTACGCCGAGCTTAGCGACTCGATGCCGTCGCACTTCACGAAATACGAAATTCTGTACTTCGAGGAAGGCTCGAGCCTGGCCTTGCCCAAGAAGCAGCCGGTATGGTCGGTCCTGTTTGTGCCGGTCGTGACCATCATGGAATTTGGGGCGCTGAGAAAAACCTTGTCGTCGAACTTCGCGAGGGAGCTGCACGGAATCCACTTCGCACCCTTGAACGCATCGCCGTCGTCCGGCATCTCGGCGCGGCGTTTCCTCTCGGCCCCTGCGTCGCACATCGACCAGTAGGCTCTCGCCGCCTTCCTGAGCGGACCGTACAGCTTGCGCACGATAAGCTCTATGCGTCGCGCCTCGATCGTGTCCTTGCCGGCCTTCGACATGGCGGTCGAAAGCAGCTTCTCGATCTTCCTGACGACATCCGGCGAGTATAGCTTTGTCCATATCTCATACTCGCACGGCGAATTGGTCTTCGGGCCGATAGGCGTATCGACGATTCGTCCCGCTATGCCCTTGACCCACTTATCCTCAAGAATGTCGAAGAACTTCGCCATCTCCCCGGCTCCGGCGCCGAACATCAGGCGGTTGTGCTCGTCCAAGACGGCATCCACGTCCGTCTCGGGGTTCCACGCGATGCGGGAGAACACGTAGTAGTTGAGGTAGTGGAAAAGCCAGTGGTCGGTCTCGGACTCGCAGAACGCCCCGACGATGTCCGGCGCAGCGTCCTTGAAGAACCGTCCCCACGCGCGCGGGCCGAACGAAGGGACGCCGGGGAGGACCGTCGTGAAGAACTTGTGCGGATAAGTCCAGAGCCAGACGCGGCGACCTGTCTTCCTGTCCCATGCGCGGACGCGCTCAAGCGATGCGGCATGCGCCTTCTGGTCGTGCACTCTCCACGGCCCAGGAACGGCGACCATCACCAGGATGTTGGTCGGCAGGTCAATGTTAGGCACTTCCTTGTACGCACCATACGACATCTGCGTAAGCGTAATGTCCGTCCGCCCCTCGGCCAGAAAGCGCCGCGCGAGTTTCGCCGTCTGTCCCCATACTAGCTCGCTCGCGTAGCTCTCTGGCAACGACCCGTCCGGATTGCGCCGGTAGCTCGCCTGGCAGGCCTCGCATTCGCACGGACGGTAGCCGTCCTGCGGCATCACGTCAACATAGCCCGTCCGCCCGTCGGCGACGATGTCGTCGTGGAACACGTCCCAGACCTTTGAACTCTGGCAGAGCTGCCACTGATGGTCGTAGCCGTCGCGAAGCCTCTCCAGCCCCAGGCAACGCGTCCCGTCCTTGCGCAGCTGGCAGTATTCAGGGTGCGTGTCGCGGAAGCGCTGGACGATTTTGAAGTTGTTCTGCCCGTGGCAGCACGGTATGCGAAAAGTCTCGAAACGCATTCTGAGGCAGTTGAGCGCCTTGCCCGATTCCTTGTGCCAGCCATCTGGAATCGGCTCGTACCACTCGCCGTCTTTCCCGGAATACACGGAGCGCACGGGGAACCACGGCGCGGTGACCTTGTCCTGCACGGGAACTTTCACCTCCTTGCGGAGGTTCGCAATCGTGCCCAGCTCGCCGGGGAAATAGAACCTGACGCCGGCGAAGTCCTCGAGAAACGCATAGACGCCAAAAAGCGTCGCACGTTCATGGTACGTCGGCTGGCCGTATTTCCAGACGTACCTGAAGAGATCGGCATTGCCGTCGCGCCCGGCGATGCGGATTGTCGCCGCGCCTTCTGCCGGGCACTCGACCTTCGTCCTGAACGCGTCGCGCTCAAAGGCCGAAACGTCGAATCCAGCCGCGCGTCCGAGGAGGATGCGCACCGCTCGGTAGGGCGGGCGCTCCGCGCACGCCGCGGCGGCGTTTTCAACGACCGGCACGGGAGCGCCAAGGACGCGCGATAGGAAGTTCGTCAGCTCGTTGGCCGCGAACCGCTCGATGAGCAGCGGCTTCGCCGGCAGCACGACCTCTACCTCGCCTGGTCTCAATACGACGCATTCTTCGGCGAAAGCCGAAAGCGCAGTCGCCGCGGCAAGTGCGCAGGCGCAGAACATTATCTTGCATCTTTTCATTTTGTTCATGTCCTCTGTTTGGTCCATGTAGAATTGCAGCATGTGAGCTATATTATAGCAAATCGCGAGACAAAGCAGACAACTTGTTAAACAACTTTCGCAACAAAAATTCGCAATGGGGCAGGTCCGAGTCAACAGAATTGGCCGCAAATGCGGCCAATTTGGAAACGCATTGACCGCAAATACTGCCATTCAAAACAGTTGCAGAACCTACTTGCTTACTCACATAAAGTTGGCATGTATCACCGATGCGGCGAGAGCTGCAGAGTTTGTATTGACATTAAAGCAGAAAAGATTCCACGCGCCGCCGACAGGTGGAAGTGCCGACTGCGTCTGCCGCAACGGACAGAATCATCCGGCAGTTGAGAACCTTCTCCCTCAGATCCTGCGGGGTGTAGAAATAATGGCATGAGCATTCGTAGCCGATGCGCGAATCGCGTTCGGCTATCGAAAGGAGCGCCTTTGCGCGGACAAGTTCGCGCTGGGCGATCTCACGCATTTCCTCTTTGTCCCCGCGGTCGCGGGCCAGGACGAAGAGCGACTGGTCGGCGCACGAGGCCATGTGAAGGCCGACCGTGCGGATTATGCCATGCTCGCGCTCGGCAAGCGCTTTTGATTCGCCTTCACAGGCGGCGACGACTTCCTGCCATTGTCGCGCCCCCTCGTCGAAGCCTTCGGCCACCTGTCGGCACCGAGCGATGTAAGTCTCGGCCGGAAATATGCTTCTCCATCCGTCAAGGTCGTCATACGGCATGCCAACCATCGTGGCGGCATACCCGGTCTTATTGAAATACAGCGGATTTGCAGGACCCATGTGATGCGGCGCGCGGTAGAGCGTCGCGCTGTTGAAGGGGTATCTCGAGAACGCCTTGGATAATGTCGTCCACACCCGACGGGCCAGCGGCGCGGCACGGTCTCCGTACAATTCCCGCGAGACGCGCACGAGGACGTCCTCGTGGCTCCTGTCGTCCGCGCGAACGCCGTTGAAGACCATGAGATTCGGCGACGGATAGCATCCGCAGCTCCACGAAAGCATCACTCCGTCCACGCCGTTATGCGCCAGGTTGAAGGCATGTCTGGCGATGTTGTCCATGACCGGCACGTATGGGACGATGGCCATTTCCCACGAAGAAGAGACCTGCGCCTTGGCAATGCAGCCCAAACCCGCCTTCCTGGCCATCGCCCACTTCTCCTTGGCGGCCTCGCTTGGACCGACTTGCGAAAGCGAGTATTCATTGACGAAGCAATTCACCCCGTCAATCGAAAGCGGCAGCATCCGTTCGCTCATCGTCATGAAGCTTACGTTGTCCTTCGGAAGGCGCGGCAGCACTTCTCCGACCACGGCCACGTCTCCGCCTTTCGCGTAGGTTCCCCATCCCCAGTCCCAGACAAACGCCTTCGCCGAAGGGTCCGCCCTGTGCATGCCCTCAATGAGCAAGGACGCGTCCTCGGCCACGAGCTGCGCGAACGAAAGATTTTCGCATCGTTTGCAGAACTGATCGGGCTTGCACCATCCAGACTTGTCGTTCTCGTAAACGGACTTGGACCCGTGTGCCTGGCAATGCACTAGATTCTCGCTGGCGCCTATGATGAATATTCCGCCCAGCCCCGGAGCCGCGCGGAACACCTGTTCCATGGCGTCCTTCATCCACCGGCGGACTTCCGGCGTTTCGATGCACATCGCGTTCGTCACGCCGCGCCACTCCAGCGTTCCGCGGCAGGGCGCGTTCTTCGGGCTGTCGAAGAACGCGCATGGCATGGGGCGCGGCTCGTTCATGTACAGGAAAACCTTGATTCCGTACTTCGCCGCCCTTGCGACGAGCTTGCGCAGATTCTCCTGGCGCCTGTCGCAGCCTTCGCCAAACTCGGTGAAATGCCTGTCTTTGGCGAGCGTCCGCAATACGACGTGCAGCCATACCGCGTTTACGCCGTCCTTCGCATACCGCGCGAGCAGGCCCTCTGGGAAAGATGCGACGCTATCGTCCATAAGCGGGTCGGCATAGTCCGCGAAGTATGAAAACTGGAGCCGGGTCTTGAACGGCGACTCCGCGCGGACGTCCGTCTTGCAGGTCGTCGGAGGAGCAGCCAGTTCGCGCATAAAGGCAAAGCGAGGCTCGCCGCCTGCGGAAAATGCATCAACCCCTTCCTCCTTCAGAATCGCCGCGATTCGCCGTCGGGCGTCTGCGAACCTCTTCTCTTCCTTCCCCCTCCATGTCAGCTTGTCGCACTTCGGCTTAAGCGCGCCCATCTTCGCGTAAAGGTAGTCGTCTTCGTCAAGGTGGTAGCGGAAGGTCGCCCTATCCCATCCAACAAGCTCCATCAGCTGCTCGTATGGCAGGATATGCCAGTTGCGCCGCAGGACTGTGACGTAGCCGTGCTTCTGCCATTCCGGTTCGACCGCAGGATCTGGAGGTAGCCCCATCTGCGTCGCGATTTCCGTCAGCTCTTCCGGCTTCGCACCCACCGTCGCTGCGAGCGTTCGCTTATCGACGCAGAACCAGTTCCGCCAGACGTATTCGCTCATCCTGTCCGGAAAGACTGAATTTGCGAAGGGGGCGTTCGTGCAGCTTTCGCCTGGAAGGACGCACTTATTCCGCATCCCATGCCCAAGCGATGCTGGCTTGGCCTTGGCGTCCAGAGGCTTGGAGCCCTCCTCGAACCTGGCCTTGACCACGACTGCATCGGACACCTTGAACGCGTCTGCGCCGTCGCATTCCGCAGCGGAAACCAGCCCCACCACCGCCAAAGCAATCAGAATGCGCACAGTCGCACCCCGCTTGAAAACGCCATCTTCGTCAAGTTTCTTCGTCATGGCTTTCCGCCTGGAATTTCACTTTAAGACAATCGTGCCGAACCGCTCGATGGGCAGCGGCTTAGCCGGCAGGACGACATCGACCTCGCCGGGTCTTATGGCGACGCATTCCTCGGCGAAAACCGAAAGAGCCGTCGCGGCAAGTCCGCAGACGCAGAGCGTTGCTTTGCGGTGCCTCATCGATAAATCAGTATCATGCCCTTCTCTTCCTTGACGGAATAGACGGTGTAGCCGTTTTCGTCAACACGCTTCCGCAGCTTGCGGATGGCAGGAGAAAACGCTACCGAATCATCGTCTTCACGCACGGCCAGGACATCGACATACGACCCAGAGGAGATCAGGTCCTCTGCAACGGCGAATGTCGCGCCGTCCTCCATCGTAACCTTATAGAATGACATTCCCTCTGCGGCGATCTCAACCGTTCCGTTGCCTGTCACCGCCAGCGTTCCCTCAGATATGATCGGCTTCGCGAGTCTAAGCTTGTGTCCGCCCGTCGCGAGCGTAAGCGTGGAGTGGTCGTCAAGGTCAATGCTCGCGTCGCCGCCATACGTCCAGTCCGCCTCCGGGGCGATGGTCGGCTCGCCCTTAAGTGAAACTGCGACATTGCCGACAAGCGAACCAGGGACAATCGTCATGTTGCCCTTGAAGTCAAGCTCGCCAGTCGCCGACTGGAACTTGTTCGTGCCGCCGCCAAGGAAGGTCTGTTTCGCCTGGGCGTCAAGCGTGCCGTTGACCGTAAGCGTTCCGTCGATAGAGTGCGTGTTGGCCTCAAGGAACCGGCAGGTCGTGCCACTGATCGTTAACGTCGAGGCCGGCGCCAGCAGGAACTGCTGCTTGCGGTCGAAGTCTTGCGCGTCCTGGTCCGAGGCTGAAAGCGACGCCCCAGACAGCAGCGAAAGCGTATGGGGGCGCTTCGCGGCGGGAGCAGCAGAATTAGTGATGACATTGAAGTACGAAACATCCCACACGCCGCCGAGACGTACATCGCCGCAGAAATAGAAGTCCGACATGCCGCTGGACGCAGATTTATTGCCCATAAGCGAAATCGAACCTGATTTGAAACTCTCGGCGAGATAAACATCCCTATTGTGTTTTAAATCGTTTTTGAAAACACACGGAAAATCGGAATTGCTCGTTATGCCACCTCTAGTTGAGGAGCCGCCTTCACGATGCCCGGTCAGGGGCGTATAAACGGTAATCTGTCCACCTGAAAAGACGAACGGTCCTGCATCATCGTCAATGCTGATTCCGTAAACGTGCCCAAGGTTAGAGATGTCTACATCCATGTTCTTCGTTCCCTCAAAGAACGCAAATTTGTATTGATTCCCTGTGGCAGAGAAGGGAGAAGCGTTAGCCGTCCAATTGTCCACATTACCGACATCACCATCCGCCGCTCCAGTCCAATACCAGTTAAACTCGGTCGGGGGCGTCGTGTAGGATACCTCGCCATCAGACAGATAAAGGAGATTCGAGCGCTTTACGAGCGTCCAGCCGGAAGGAATCGAACCTTCGAACTGGACGAGGCCGTCGGGAATCTCAAAATCAGCAGGGGCGAACAGAACAGGGTATATCTTGCCGGCAGTTAGCGACGCCGGGGCCTTGACGATGATTCGCGCGCCGCTGCCGACCGCTAAATGCCCTAGAACATCGATATACCTCTTCTCGGAGAGAAGATCAAACGTCAGCGTCGAACCAGCTCCGAGGCTGAGCGAACCTGTCTTGATTGTTTCCGTGGAATTGGTAATCAGAAGGCTTGTGTTGTCGTCGACGACAAGAGAATACAACAAAGCAGGCCACGGCGTTTCGTAATTGCTCGGAGAGAGAGCCACCGTGCCTCCGCCGACCGCCTTGAGAGATGTAACGTCCAGGAATCCCGCCTGCACCAAAATCGTGTGCGGCGTCGTCTTGTCGAAACAGTCCAGCGTGTCAAACACAATATCGCCCGCAAACGTAATGCGGCTGTACTGCCCGCGCAGAGCAGACCAGTCGCCCCAGGAGCCAAGCACGAGGTCGTTAGTAAAGCGCGTTACGCAAGTGGAGCCCTGCTGAATTCCGCCGCGTCCGAGATAGAGGGCGGAGATGTCAATATTCGCAACGTTTTGTTTGCGCATCATAAAACCGTTCGCGTATATTCTTCCGCCGCCGGTCAGTCCCACAGTTCTGGATGTGTCAAAACAAACGAAGCCGGGGGAAGTATCAGCCGCAGCCGCAGCCGTGTTCGTGGCGAATATATCGCCTCCAAAGGAATAGTCGCCGTTCAATGCAAAATAAAGCGCGCCAGCATTGTCCGATTGTCCGCTCCAAGTACAATCGTCCTTCGAGGTGAGATTGAGCAGACCGCCCTTCTGGGGCAAAAACGACGCAAAGCCATAACTGCCCGAGGCCCAGTCGTCTGCCGCGGAAGATAGTTTTTCGTACTGGGAATCCGTACCCGTCCCCCAGAGAACGGTACCGCCGCGATTCTCGAAACGCCCACCCGGATAGATTCGAGATGTATAGGTATAGCTAGTACTGTTCCACACCGTACCACCCAAAATTCGAAAGAGCGGACCCTGCTCGCCCGGCGAGTCAGGACCACACACTCTATACCGTTGCACCCGTATAAGCCCTCCCGAAACAACCACCTCCGCCTTGTTTGTAATGTAGAGTTGGGTCGCATAGTTGCAGAAGCTACCCCCTTCCACGAAAACCCGGGCCGTACCGCCGATTGTGCAGACAGTCACGTTAGGGTTGTTAAAAAGCGCTTCCCCGCCAGATTGGACTTTCAGCACACCGTTCATGAACGGAATATCGTATCTAAGTTTCATCGTCACGCAATTGGTAACAGCAAGCTGCCGCCCTGTCCCGATTTTTAAATCGGCTGTCTCTAACGGCTGAACAGTCGTTGCGCTGCCCGCGCCGTCCAATGTCACGGTTCCCGTACCGTCGTCAATGTAGAACTGGCCATATTTCTGCGTGTCACCTGAACGGATGATTCTCCAGTCCCCGGACGGGATATGGATGGCATCAGATCCGTTTATGTCGGGCACTCTATTCAGATCCCAGTTCGCCGCAGTATTCCAGAGATGGTCGCCGCTCGCGTCGGTCCACGTAATCACGTTCCCCGCGCACACACCGTCTGCAAGGATGGCGAACGCGACGGCCGAAAGCAAGGCGAAGCCCCTGCTCGCCGGAAGAAGCACATTCCTCATAATGCGCCCCCGCCGAAAAACGCCATTTTCGTCAAGTTTCATCATATTCGCTCCTTGCTTTTCCTTGCTGTTTTTCGGAACTCAGGCACACCAACCCCATCGTTCCACCGCGTATTATAGCATATTATAGCATAATCAGCGAAACAGAGGCAATCAGAACGCACAGTCGAAAGTCTGTATCATGGCGAAAATCGACAAGACGCCTCCTGCCGTAGAAAATGCCCGAAAATTTCTTATTGAATCTACAGTTGCCGACCCTGCTTTCCGGCTTTTCCCCAAAACCTTAAAATCCACTCGTCCACCGAGCCGAACATTGGATGGCAGTTCGAGTAGACGTCGTCCGACTCCTTCCAGGTCTCCCACAAAGTCGTCGCCCCGCGCTCGAGCATGTGCAGCCAGCCGGGGAAGCCTTCGTGCAGAACAATCCTGCGCGCAATGTCGTTGCGGCCGTGTTCGGCGAGGT
>JBGUVV010000345.1:0-8433 GCA_045220525.1 Kiritimatiellia bacterium | reverse complement strand
AGGCGGACATCAAGGCGTTCAAGAAGGTCGCCGCGGCCTACATGAAGTAAGTCGAGGAGCCGAAAAATGAAGAAAGCCCTGTGCTTTATTCTTGCGACGGCGGCGTTTGCCGCCGTCGCCGGCGATTTCAAGGCGGGCTTCTCCCGCGTTGACATAACGCCGCCGCTGGGCGTCTTTATGCCTGGCTACTACATTTCCAGGCATGCCACCGAGGTGCTCGACCCGCTGCAGATCAACATGGTCGCCTTTTCCGACGGCAAGACGACCGCCCTTGTCGCGCAGTACGACACCGAGGCTCTTTCCGACTACGTGGCCGACCGCATGCGCGATGCGATAACGAAGGCGACAGGCGTGAAGCGCGAGGCAATCATGCTGCATGCCTCTCACACGCACGACGGCGGATATCTCGTGGCCAACCGCAACGGCAAGGAAAGGGACGACAAGCGCTTTGGCGAACTTGAGCGGCTCTATGTCGATATGGCCGTCTCGAGGTCTGCGGACGCGGCTGTCGAGGCGATACGCGACTTGAAGCCTGCGAAGCTCTCCGCGAAGAGCACTGTCGCAAAGAGGATTTCGTTTGGCCGCCGCTGGAGGATGCGCGACGGGTCGGTGAAGACCAACCCCGGCACGAACCACCCCGACGCGATGGAGCCCGCCGACACGGCCGACGAGACCGTGCAGGTGCTGCGCATTGACCGCGAGGGCGGGAAGCCAATCTGCGTAATCAACTTCCAGACCCATCCCGACGTCGTTGGCGGCACAACGCTCACCGCCGACTGGCCGGGCCTTACGAGGGGAGTCTTCGAGGCCGCCACTCTCGGCGAGACGCTCTGCATGGTCATCAACGGCACACAGGGCGACGTCAACCACTGCAACGTGAAGCCGCTTCCTGGCGAGCTCAACGACCTCAAGCGCGACTTCGACGCAGTTGACCGCGGCTACGGCCACGCCAAGCACATGGCCAATGTCCTCGCGGCTGCCGCGCTCTCCGTCTGGATGAAGTGCGTGCCTCTCGAGGCGGGCGAAGTCCGCACGGGCACTGCCGACGTCGATGTTCCCGCCCACAAGGCGCTTGACACCGACAAGAAGAACCTCGCGTGGGCGGACCGCATCTGGGCTCTCCACGAGGCTGGCAAGGACGCGGAGGTATCCAAGGAGCTCGGCGTCTATGAGATGCAGCTCACCACGGAGCTTGCCCGCGCAGGGCGCATCCGCAGGATGGCCAAGCACCCGGGCGTCCACCACCTGCCGCTCATTGCGATTGCAATCGGCGATTCCGTGGCGTTCGGAGGCTTCCCCGGCGAGCCGTTCAACGACATCGGCGTGCAAGTCCGCAAGGGTTCGCCGTTCAAGCTCACGATTCTCTCGTGCCTGACGAACGGCAGCCGCGGCTACTTCCCGTTTTCGAAGGCGTTCAAGGAGGATGGCTACGAGGCGGCGACGTCTCCGTTCGGGCCGACTGTCGCCGACGACCTCATCGCCGGGCAGCTCAAGCTCCTGAACAGCCTTGCGAAGTAACTTGAAGATGGCGATTGCAAGGCTTGCGATACTGGCGGCGACGGCGGCACTTTCCGTCGCCGCCGCTCCGTCTCCAAAATACGTGTTTCTTTTCATCGGCGACGGGATGTCCACCCCGCAGCGCATGGTCGCCGAGGATTTTTCCGAGAAGTCTGGCAGGGGCGTCTTGGCGATGAACACCCTGCCTTATCAGGCTAATACGCGGACTCGGAGCGCAAATTCCATAATCACTGACTCAGCCGCCGCCGCGACGGCTATTGCATGCGGGGTAAAGGCCGACAACGGATCCCTTGGCTTGGCGCCGGACGGAAGGCGCGTTGAGTCTGTCGCCGAGTTGGCAAAGCGGCGCGGGATGAAGGTGGGCATTGCCACGACCGTCACGATAGTCCATGCGACGCCGGCCGGGTTCTACGCCCACGTGCCGAGGCGCGGGGCGTTCTACTCCATTGCGCTTGCCTTGGCCGACAGCGGCTTTGACTTTTTCTGCGGCGGCGGCTTTGGCGGCCGCGCGTTGGACGAGAGCGACCCGAACTTCAGGGGAGACGCCTACGAAATCGTGCGCAAGGCGGGATATGAGGTGATAATCGACGATCTCGCCGCATGGCGCGCGTTGAAACCCGGCGGCAAGAGCCTGGGCGTCTTCGGCGAGAAGGGGATGTCGTTTGCCATCGACGCCGACAAGTCCAAGCCGACGCCGGCGGAGATTGTCGAGAAGGGCATTGAACTCCTTGACGGGCCGTCTGGATTCTTCTTGATGTTCGAGGGCGGCAAGGTCGACTACTCCGCCCATGCGAACGACGCCGCTACGAATCTCCACGACATCCTTGCGATGGACGACGCGGTAAAGGTTGCCCTCAGGTTCTTTGACTCCCATCCGGACGAGACTCTCATCGTTGCGACTGGCGACCATGAGACTGGCGGCATGTCTATGGGCTTTGCAGGCATAGGCGGCAAGTTCAAGGTCGAGCTTCTTGCGAGGCAGAAGATCTCGGTGGCCGAGTTCTCGCAGATTGCGAAGGGAATGATAAAGGAGCTTGGCTCGAAGGCTACGCTCGAGGACTTCAAGCCGCTTCTCACGGAAAAGTTCGGCATCGTGTTCGACGGCCCGGCGGACGATCCGATGCTTGCGACCCCTGCCGAGGTCAAGGCGTTGCGCGCGGCGCTTGCGAAGGACGTGGACCTCATGGCTAGGCACGTCGCCGACACTACGGCGCACGACGTGGCAAGGCTCTACGTCTTCGCCCAGGCCGCCAAGAACGTGGTCAACGCCCACGCGGGAGTGGGATGGAGCTCCGGCAGCCACACGGCCCTGCCGACGCTTACGACGGCAAAGGGAGTCGGCGCGGACATCCTTGTCGGCATGCGCGAGAACTCCGACCTTGGCGTCCGTCTCAAGAAGATCCTCGAGGGCGGGAACTGAACGTCATGCATGGCAAGGTCAGCTGGATTTCCGCCGCGAGCCTTGCCGTGGCATGCGTTGCAATGGCGCTCGTCCCTTCGCCGACGGGGGTTTCCTCGGATGGAGGGAAGACCGTCCTTGCGAAGGTCGTGTCGACCGACGACTCGGCGGTGCAGCTCGCCGGCATCGTGGAATACGGCACTCAGCGCATGGAAGTCGAGATTCTCGGCGGGAAGTTCGCCGGCAGGCGCTTTCGTGCGGAGAACGAGTTGCGCGCACAGCTCGACATCGACAAGAAGTTCAAGATAGGCGACGTCGCCGTTGTAGGTGAGCCGTCGGAAGGCGCCGACGGCGAAGCGCCTCTTTTTGCGCGCGACCACTGGCGGCTCGGGTGGGCGGCTGCGCTCTTCGCCGCATTTGCCGCGCTCCTCTGCGCATTCGGCGGCTGGACTGGCGTAAAGGCCCTCTTTAGCTTTGCGTTCAGCTGCCTCGCCGTGTGGAAGATCCTGGTGCCGCTGTGCCTTGCCGGGCGCAATGCGTCGTTCGTCTCGTTTGCGACCGTTGCGGTGCTAACGGCCGCAGTGATGCTGCTTGTCGCAGGCGCGACGAAGAAGGGGGCGGTGGCGTTTATTGGCGCGATGCTCGGAGTCGCCTCGTCGTTCGGCCTTGCCGCGCTTTTCACTTCGCTCATGCACGTCACCGGCGCGACGCTCCCCTACGTTCAGGCCCTCGTAAACTCGGGCTATCCGGAGCTTGACCTCGCCGACATATTCGTCGGCGCGACGGTTCTCGCGTCGTCCGGAGCGGTGATGGACCTTGCGATGGACATCTCGGCCGGGCAATGCGAGGTCGCTATGCACGATCCCTCGATAGGGTTCAAAAGGCTGCTCGCCTCGGGCCTGCGCATGGGGCGGGCCGTGGTCGGCACGATGACGACGACTTTGCTTCTCGCGTATTCAGGCGGATACCTCACGCTCCTAATGGCTTTCGCCGCGCAGGGCACCTCGCCTTTGGCGTTTCTAAACTCAACGCTCCTCTCGGCCGAGCTCGTGAAGACGATAGTAGGCAGTTTCGGGCTTGTCCTCGTAGCTCCATTCACGGCCCTTGTCGGCGCTTCGCTATATGGAAAGAATACGGATAGTCGGAGTTGACGCCGCCGTCGCCAAGACGTTCGGCGAGAGGGCGAAGGGCTTGATTGGAAAGAAGGGCCTTCCCCCGGGGACAGGCCTTCTCATCGAGAGGTGCAATGCGATTCACACGTTTTTCATGCGCATGGCGATTGACGCCGTGTTTCTCGACCGCGACGACCGCGTGGTGAAGGTCGTTAGGGGCATTCGCCCGTGGAGGCCGCTTGTGTGGGGCGGCTGGAAGGCGACGAAGGTCCTTGAGACGGCGACTGGCGTGGTTGCAAAGCAGGAATGCGAAAAGGGAGGAAAGTAGGCAATGGAAGAAATCGACTTCGAATCAGACGACTTCGCCGACGTGGTGGCGAAGGACAAGCGGTATTCCGCGAGGGCATATGCCCTCTTGATGGACGTCATCCGCTACCTTTCGGGAGACGGCGACAAGGACTTCTCCGGCGAAGAGCTGCTTGAGGAGTTCAAGGAGCGAGCCCTCGACCAGTATGGGCCCATGACATATACGGTTCTCACCGAATGGGGCCTTGCCTGCACCGAGGACATCGGGGAGATGATGTTCAATCTCGTTGACGCAAAGCGCATTAGGCGGGGCGAGCGCGATTCGCAGGACTCCTTTGTCGGCGGATACGACTTCAAAGAGGCGTTTCTCGGGCCATACCAGGCATGACGCGGATTCAGCAGTTTGGGTGGCGCGGCGATCCTGAGCCGGGCGTCGGGCGCGTAGTCAGCGCACATGGCGACTACTACCATCTCGTATGCGACGAAGCGGCGGGCGAGATATTGGCGAGGAAGAAGAAGTCCGCGTTTCTCCGGGCCAAGGACGCTCCTCCTCCGCTGACGCCGATGACGGGCGATTTCGTTCGGTTCAGGTACAACTCATGCGGGGACTCCCTCATTACCGAGGTCCTGCCGCGCTTTTCGAAGTTTGAGCGCCGCGATCCGGCCGCAAGGCGCGCGTCGCAGACGCTTGCCGTCAACTTCGACGTCATCTTCCTCATGATGGCTATGAACGAAAACTTCTCCATTCGGCGTCTTTCGCGCTACCTTGCGCTTGCGGAGGACATCGGCGAGGCAGAGGCGGTCGTGGTGCTTACGAAGGGAGATCTCGCGGGAGACGGGAAGGACGAGATGCTTCGCGCCGCAAAGGAGATTTCCAATGGAGCATGCACCTCAATATCCTCGCTGACCGGCGAGGGCCTCGATTCCATTTCCCGCCATTTCGCGCCTGGGCGCACCGTGGCGTTCGTGGGCTCGTCGGGAGTGGGCAAGTCAACGCTTCTAAATGTGCTTGCGGGCGAAGAGTGGGCGGCTACGTGCGAGGTCCAGGAGTGGTCTGGGAAGGGACGGCACACGACGACCTCCCGCGAGCTCATGATGCTTCCGTGCGGGGCGATGGTCGTCGACACTCCCGGCGTAAAGGAAATCGGAATCGTCGGAGAGTCGGAGTCACGGCGTTCAAAGCGCATGTAGTTTGGTGCTCGTGCGTCCCCTGCCTCGCGGCATGGCTTACGCCATCGCAAAGAGGCTTGAAATGCGATAAGTTGCAGAAAACGCGAAACAACCCGCGAAAAATGAAGCGACGGCGGGGTTTCTCCCCAGTTTTTTTCTGCCTCTAATCTGACGGCAAAGCTCCCTCGCCCGGCAAGGGGACAAGTGCGCAAAACACAGTAAGCAGCCCGCGAAAAATGAAGCGACGGCGGGGTCTCCCCAGTTTTTCCTGTTCCCAACATTGCCAGAGTGAGACATTGCTTAAACCCCGCGCATCAAGAAGTAGGCATTCAGGAAACAAGCAGAGAAAGGTGATTGCTGATGGTTAAGAAACCACATAGAGCTACAGGGGCACCCGCAAGCTCCGCCCGCCCCACGATTGCTGTGCGCTCCACCCGAACGAAGTTCAAATTTTTTTGAACTTCGCCAAGCATCGTTTTCCGGTTTTTGCTATACTTGTCATGTTCGTTGGCGGAAATGGTATAATACACGATATGGAACTGAGTGGCAATATCCAGAACGTGGAGCCCATATTCATCAATAATTGGGCGACGGCGACGTTCTACCTTTTCACTAAGAATAGCAAGGGCCCCAAGAAGTCGGCATCCGCTTCCGCGAGTCTTCTGCCGAAAATGCATTGATGAAGAAGAGGGTATGAAGGAGACATAGATGATTACAGGCGAGTTGAAACGGCAAGTAGATAAGATTTGGGATACCCTTTGGACGGCGGGTATCACAAGTCCTGTAACGGTTATGGAGCAGATCACATATCTGCTCTTCATGAAGCTGTTGGATGATAGCCAGTTGGCGCGTGAATCGAACGCAAATGCCTTTGGAACCGCTGTGCAAGACCCGGTATTCAAGGATGGAATGTGCGTCATCTCGGAGCAGCCGAGAATCGAATGCGAATACGATAGACTCAGGTGGAGCCGCTTCTCAAACGCCAATCCCCCTGAAATGTTCGAGACGGTGAGGAACTATGTGTTCGAGTTCATCAAGCGTCTGGGCGGCGACGAGGATGACACGGCTTTTGGACGTTACATGAAGAACGCCGTGTTCCTCATCCCTACGCCAGAAGTCCTTGTGAGCGTTGTCGGCGACATGAGTGGGATGCAGCTCACGGACAAGGACACGATGGGCGACGTTTATGAGGAGCTGCTGAAGAAGATGGCGGCGGCCGGTGCGAACGGACAGTTCAGGACACCCAAGCACATCGTCGATATGATTGTCGCGCTGATGAAGCCGACACTTGCCGACGTTATTGCAGATCCCGCGATGGGCTCTGCAGGGTTTCTTGTTTCCGCCGCGCAGTATATCATTCGAACTTTCGACAAGGAACTCTACAAACCAAAGAACCGCGACAAATTCAAGACGACGCTCTTCTCAGGGTTCGACACCGACCAGTCGATGCTCCGAATCGGTGCGATGAATATGATGCTGCATGGCGTGGACAATCCGCACATCGTCTATCAGGATTCGTTGAGCCAGAAGAACTCCGAACGCGACAAGTATACGCTCATTATGGCGAATCCCCCATTCACCGGCAAGCTCTTCAAGAACCAGGTGAGCGGCGACCTCTTGGCGCTTACGCAGACAGGAAAGACGGAACTCCTGTTTGTTTCGCTTTTCACCAAGATGTTGCAGGTCGGCGGACGCTGCGCGAGCATCGTGCCGGACGGTGTTCTCTTCGGAAGTTCTACGGCGCATAAGGCGCTTCGGCGCGAGCTTGTCGAGAACCAGCGTCTTGAGGCGGTTATATCAATGCCAAGTGGCGTGTTCAAGCCGTATGCTGGTGTTTCTACGGCGATTCTTATTTTCACCAAGACAAATCACGGCGGAACGGACGATGTTTGGTTCTACGACATGAAGGCGGACGGCTTCTCGCTTGACGACAAGCGTTCACCGACTGCGGAGAACGACATATCCGATGTCATTGAGAAGTTCCACACTCGCGATCCGAAGAAGCCGACCGACCGCAAAGACAAGTGCTTCTTTGTGCCGAAGAAGGAGATTGCCGAGAACGACTACGATCTTTCTATCAACAAGTACAAGACGGTCGAATATGTTGCCGAGAAGTTCCCGCCTGTGAGCGAGATTATGGCCGACTTCGAGAAAGCCGAGCAGGAAATACAGGCGGCTTGGTCAGAATTGAAAGGAATGTTGGGGTGAGCGCGATTAGACAGAAATGGCCAATCGCGCCCTTGAGCGATGTGTGCGAGATAGTGATGGGGCAATCTCCGGCATCTGAGAGCTACAATGAGTCTGGCGACGGGTTGCCTTTCTATCAAGGGAATGCAGATTTCGGCTATCGATGGCCAACGCCACGAGTGTGGTGCAATTCGCCAACCAAGATTGCCAATGCAGGCGACATATTGATTTCTGTACGTGCGCCGATTGGAGCATTGAATTTTGCTAAGGAAAGCTGTTGCATTGGCCGAGGGGTAGCAGCTCTACAACCTAAGGACGGCAATGATTCGCTCTTTGTTTACTTTGCCCTCAAATGCAAGGCTACGGATCTTAATGCAAGAGGGACGGGCAGCACATTCAAGGCAATCAATAAGAAGGCTTTGGGCGAAACTGCATTCCCTCTCCCTCCCCTTGTCGACCAGAGGCGTATCGCTGCCACGCTCGATAGTATCTGCGGTGTCATCGAAAAACGAAAGGCGCAGCTCGCGCAACTTCAGCACCTTGTCAAATCGCGGTTTGTGGAGATGTTTGGGAGTTGCCCTGCAAATACACCAATAATGGGGTTTGGTAAAGTGTTTACCGGCAGTACGCCGCCGATGAAGGAAGAAGCATATTACCAGCAAGCTGATTTCTGCTTTGTCAAACCTAGCGATCTTTCATACGATGTGCGAAAGTTTAGTGATAGTGAATGTCATTTATCAC
>JBGUVV010000344.1:0-6112 GCA_045220525.1 Kiritimatiellia bacterium | reverse complement strand
GGCACCGACCCCTACATCGCGCCCGAGGTGGCGAGCGCGGGGCGGCTTTCCGAGCAGTCGGACATGTACGCGCTTGCGATGGTGCTTCTGGAGCATTGCCCGAAGGGGCAACGCGACTGCTTCGACCCCGTATTGCGCGAATGTCTGCGCCCTGCGCCAGCCGACCGACCAAGGTCTGCGCTTGACATGGCAACGCGACTACGAACTTGCAAGCCTCCACATCATAGATTCCGTGCAATAGTGAAATATACGGCGTTGGCATTTGCCAGCGCCGTTTTGGCTTTCGCGGGGACTGGTCCCGTGCGTTCTCAAGTGATCGTTGGAGGTGTGGTGCAGGGCGGCGACAGGCACATACAACACAGCGCGGAACATTTTTGATATAATTCACAGCATGAAAACGGCGAAGGGAAAATCAAGCGCGAAGACTTGCTCTGCGAAAGCACCAGCCTCGAAGGGTGGTGTTCCGTCCGTGTCTGAATCGGGCGAGGTCGTGAAGTTCAGCGAGGCCGGCATGCCGCAGATCGAAGTGTGGCTTGAGGACGAGACGATATGGCTCACGCAGAAGCAGATGGCGGAGTTGTTTGGATGCGCACCGCAGAACATAACCTATCACCTCAAGGAGATATTCAAGATCGGCGAATTGGCGGAGGCGTCAACTTGTAAAGAATTTTTACAAGTTCAATTTGAAGGTGGGCGTCGCATCTCCAGAATGCAGAAGTTCTACAATCTTGATGCGATTATATCCGTGGGTTATCGGGTGAACTCGATACGCGGCGTTAAGTTCCGCCAGTGGGCGACAGGGGTGCTGAAGGAGTATCTGCTTCGCGGGCTGGTGCGAGACCAGAGGATCGGCAAACTGGAGAAGCGCATGACGGCGGCGGAACGCTCGATTGACACGATTATCTGCACGCTGATGCCGGCACTTCCCGAGAACCGCGAGCCGATAGGTTTTCATAAATAAGTGGTTGTGACTTTGTTTCTATCGTCATGTTTCGGGCGGGACGGCGGCGGGGATGAAGGGCTGCGCGCTCGCGCGGCAGTTTTGGTATAATGTGCGGGCGATGAGGAAGCTGGAGTCGGAGAAGATCGCCGAGACGCTTAAGAGCGAACTCGAGACCGGACGCTGGAGGGCGGGCGAGTGCCTGCCGCCCGTTGGCGAGCTGCGCAAACGATTTGGGGCAGGAGAGTTCGCCGTCCGCGCCGCGCTCAAGAAGCTGCGCGACGAGGGGCTTGTAACGCTCAGGCAGAAGGCGGGTGCAGTCGTCACGAAGAAGGCGACGGCGGCATGGAAGGGGCGTGTCGCGTTTGTCGCAATCGGCTCGAACGCCTCGTACTTCTCGCGAATGCTTGCACAGAGGATTTCTTACGGAATGGAGGAGGCGGGATGGGCGTGTTCGTCGGTGTTCCTGGACGCCGCCCACGACGGGTCGATCGACGAGAGGCAGCTTCTGCGACTCTTGCACAACGGGGTGGACTTTGCAATCGGGCTCATCTGGTCGCGGCAGATTGCCTCGCTCTTCGACCGAGCGGGAGTTCCGTACGTCGTCCTGAACGGCTTTACGCGCGATTTCCCGAATGCCGCGGGCGTTGTGCGCGAAAGCCTCAGGGACGCATACGCGAAGCTCGTCGCGGCGCTGCGCGAGCGCCGCGTGAGGACATTGCTGGAGTTCGACTACGAGCGCACCATGGACCGCAGCTTCAAGGCGCAGCTGGCCGATTCGGGAATCGACGTAAAGCGCGTCCTCTGCAAGTTCGACGACGAGAGCCGTTGGACGCTCGCCGACGTGCGGCGGATCGGGCACAGGGCGGTCGCGGAGTATTTCTCGTCCGAAAGCCGAAGGAGAAAACCGCCGGATGCCATTTTGTTCGACGACGACTATTTTGCAGACGGCGGTCTTGTCGCGCTCTACGAGGCCGGGCTGCGCGTTCCGGAAGACGTGAAGGTGGTGTTCTATTCCAACAAGGGCAACGAGCCCGTCCTCGGAGTGTCCGCCGCCCGCATCGAGAACGACCCAGTATCCTATGGCGACGCCGTTGCGCAATATGTCCTGAAACTGCTTTCAGGGCGCAAGGCCGCGCCGCCGAAGGTTGTCCGCCGCTTCATCCCCGGCAAGAGCCTGTAGAGCGGGATTTGGGCATATATTGAGGTATATATTGAGGTTTGCGGCCGGATGCTTGCCAACCGGCGCTTTTTTATGCTATGATTCGCCGCAAAGAAAGAAAAGGCCAAGCTATGACGAACGCAGCTCTACGGGGAAAGCCGGATGCGGGAAATCCGCACGTTGCGCCTTCGCAACGCTACGGCGGCACAAGCCGGTTTGATGAGGGGGAAGTCGCATCGGCGGCAACGCCGAGGCGTGGGTCTCTACTCTACAGACCAACATCCAACCGGAAAGCGGTGCACGGCAGCGCCAAGGCGTTGCTGTGCGCCGCAATGGCATCCGCTGTATTATGCGGACATGCCGAAACCGTTCTTTTCGACTTCGAGACGGATGCCGACAAGGAGGCGGTCTCGACGTGCGTTAAGAGCGGATGCCGTCTGTCCGTCACGAATGCGTTTGCGACTTCCGGCGGCAACGCCTTGCTTATCGACTTCTTTGTGTCAGAATGGCCGTCGTTCACGCTCCGGCCCGCCGTAACGAACTGGAGCGACTATGACCGCATCGCGATAGACTTCGTCAGTCTCAGCGACACGGACGACCGCTTTTCGCTCCTGATCGCGGGGCCGGACAGTCCCGTGGATTCCGGCGTGAAGAGCAGTCTGCAACCGCTGTCTAAAGGACATGTTCAGTGGGTGGTGCCGCTTGTCTGGCCGAGAACCGTCCCGTCCAACAACGTCACGTGCGTCAAGTTCTACTCATGTTCCCCTGCGCCGTTCTCCGTTGTGATCGACCGTCTGACGCTGCTGAAGAAAGGTGAAAAGCCGATTGCGCCGCAGGGCGAGTTTTTCATCAGGGACATTCAGCCGCTCGTCAGCAAGGGATTCGAGGAGTTTCGGCGGCGCCTGAACACGACGGAGCACGACTACGACTATCAGGGCTTCCGCGCGGCCTGCTACCGCGACGGCATCAAGTCGCCGGGCATGCTTCTCGGCAAGGCGACCTCGATGGAGAAGATTCTGCCGCGCGACCGTTTCGGCGTTCGCCCCGTGACGGAGGCCGGTGTTGGCGTCAGGCTGGCCCGCAACGAATATGAGAGCGTCCAGGTGCTTGTCGCGGCGGACGGGGCGGACCTGAAGGACGTGCGGCTTTGCATCGATGGGGATCTTGTCGCGGAAGGCGGGGAACGCTTTGCGGCGTCCAATGTCGAATGCCATGTCGTTGGATATGTCAAGCTCGAACGGTCAGGCGTCCCCAAGCCGCGCACTCGGCCGGCTGAAGGCGGTTGCGGATACGTTCGCGAAATGCGTCCGGCGCCTGCGGGCTGGTGGCCGGATCCGATCCTTGGATTTCTTGGCGGAATCGATGTGAAGGGCCATGACGTTCAAAGCCTGTGGGTCAGGGTTCATTGTCCTGAGGTGCAGAAAGCGGGGACTTATGGTGGCACTCTTGTTCTTTCGGCGCAGGGCGTGAAACCCGTGCGAATTCCATTTTCGGTGCGCGTGAACGGCTTCGCCGTCGGCAAGACGCCCGCATTGCCGGTCGTGGTATCGTGCGGCGATCCTGCTCCGGTCGGGAAGGACGGCAGCCCGGAAAGCCGGGCCGAGACTGCGGATATACGTAAGTCGCCGCTTACGCCGCATAAGCTTTACAAAAAGCATCTCGACGAGTGGGTGGATTTCTTCGCAGACTACGGGATAACGCATGACAACCTCTACAAATTGAGGTTCTACCATTTCCAGACGGAGAGGGTCGTGAGACGTCTGAAAAGCCAAGGGCGGCTTGGGCTTGTCAATCTGTGCTACTGGTCGCAGCCGAAGAAGGACGAGACGATAGGTGAATGGCGCAAGCGCCAGATTCCGCCGATAAGGGAGGCCTATGCGATGGCCAAGACGCTCGGCATACTCGACCATGTGCATCTGTATGGATGCGATGAGATTCCGAAGGAAAGGTTGCCGCAAATCCGCGAAGCGGTACAGGAGATCAAGAAGGAGGTACCGGGAATCCCCATCTCGACCACGGCAGTGGATTTGAGCTACGGATTGGATTCGCCGTTGGACGTCATGGACTGGTTCTGTCCGCTGACAAACGACTACGATCCGGAGAAGGCGGCGGCAAGTCGCAAGGCGGGGCACAAGGTATGGTGGTATGTCTGCTGCGGGCCATGGCCGCCGTATGCGAACATGTTCGTGGAGTGCCAGGCGATAGAGAGTCGAATACTGATGGGTGCGCAGTCCGTAAAGTACCGTCCCGACGGATTTTTGTACTGGCATACGTCGGTATGGAACTCCAAACGATGCATAGAATCCGGACCGTTCACGGACTGGAATCCGCGTTCATACCGTCTGATCAACGGTGACGGCTCTTGGGCCTGCCCCGGACCGGACGGTACACCGGTGCCTACCATTCGCCTTGAGAACTTCCGCGATGGCCTGGAGGATTATGCCTATGCCATGATATTGGAGGCGAAGCTTGCCGCCCGAACCGGCAAGGATGACAGCTGGAGTCGCAGGGCGAAGGAACTGCTCGCAGTGTCGCGCGAAATAGTCGATACGCTCACGAACTACACCGACGACCCTGCCGTCATCTACCGCTGGCGCGATGCGATGGCCGATTTGATCGACCAAGCGCCGGGTAGGTAGTGGTTTTGCAACTACCTCGAAGGAGAAACCATGAAAAGCATTGTTTTGATTGCATGTCTCGTATCGCTGAATGTCGCAATTGCCGGGCCTCATTGGAAATACAAGTGGCCCACGGTCATTCCGTCCGTCGCCGACAGGGCTGCATTCGACCCCGAGAAGAAGGTCGTGATCGATGCATCGCTTAAAGTCTCGGTGGAGTGCTCCGAAGAGGAGCCAGCCGCCGAGTGGGTCCGGACGAAAATCCCGGCCTGGTTCGGCGGGCAGAAGCCATCCATAGTGGCGGTGCCCTACACGGACGAGCTGATGCCCGCAGGCGACGAGGCGTACGTACTCTCCGCAAAGGACGGCCGCCTGACGCTTCGGGCCCGGACGCTGAACGGTATCCGGTTCGCGATGATGACGCTTCGTCAGCTACGCCCCTAAGACCGGGAAATAGGCGGTTGTCTTTTGAGAAAGTGTTAATGTGAAATTGTCAAAGTGAAAGGAAGTGCCATGAATTCAAAGACGTGTCTGGCGGTGTTTGCCGCCGCTTTTGCCGTAGGCGCAAGCGCCGCCACGGTCTACGTGAACGGCGACAACTACGGACGCTCCGGAATGACCGGCGCGAGCGTCGCCACGGGCTATGGGACGATCCAGGAGGGCGTCGCCGCAGCGCATGACGGCGACGTCGTTCTCGTCGCGCCTGGCGTGTACGACAAGGGCGGCAGTGCGTTCGACTGGACGAAAAGCGGCGTAACGGTCGCCTGCACCAACCGGGTCGTGGTCGACAAGCAAATCACGCTAAAGGCTATTTCCTCGAATCCGGCCGACACGGTCATCAAGGGCGCGTGGGACGCAAACCCCGCAGACGGCAACGCCTTGGGCATAGGCCCTGCGGCCGTAAGATGCGTATTCGTCTCCGCCCTCGGCGCGGTGGTGAAGGGGTTCACCCTCGCGGACGGTTCTGCGCAGGCGCGTCTTTCGGAGGCAGACGTAGCGGCCGGCCGCCCCGGCGGCTTCTCCGGCTGCAACCTCAGCAATTCATACGACCCCATAAGGAATTCGTTTCTCGTGGATTGCGTAATCACCAACTGCTCCGGAGCGCGCGGAGGCGCGGTGCGCTTTGCGACTTGCGCGAGGTGCGTGATAGTCGACTGCCAGACGGAAGGCGGTCAGGCCGGTGCGCGCCACGCGAACTTGTTCCATTCGATTGTCAGGCGGAACGCCTCCACGGCGTCGTGCGTGAATGATTGCGTTCTCGTCAATTCCGCTTTGGTGGAAACGACCGGTGACACGCCGTGCTGCGGCGGCAAGCAGTCGTACTACAATTCGCTCGTACACGCAAATTCGACAAAACCCAACAATGTGTCCAACGCCTACAAGGCGTACAAC
>JBGUVV010000343.1:0-19408 GCA_045220525.1 Kiritimatiellia bacterium | reverse complement strand
TCCGGAACTCTCGGCGGAGCGGCCAAGCTGGCTTTTCTCGCGCGACTGGAACATTGTCGAAGTCGTCCGCCGCGGAGACGGCCCGTCGTCCGAGTGGTGCGAACTCTCACGCGAGGACCGTGGCTTTCGCATGATACTGCGTTGAGCCTTGGCCGTTTTGGCGATCCTGAATGCATTAATGGCGCAGACACCGAGAGGTGACTGCCGCTTATCTTGTAGCCGTGTCGGCTGATTTTCTATGTCGATGATATTCGATAGGCGCTCATGGTCATTCCGAAGCGGGCCTTGAAGAGCGTCTTGAGGTGGGCCGGGGACTTGAAACCGCAGAACCGGCCGATGTTGTCTATCGGCGTAGTCGTCTTGCGCAGCATCTCCTTTACCCGCAGAAGCTTCTCCTCCTGGATCCCCTGCAACACCGTCTTGCCGGTCACGGCGCGGAAGTCGCGCTGCAGCAGGCGCACGGATATGCCTAAGGCCGACGCGACGTGCGGAACGTCAATGCCGCTCGTGGCGTGCTGGCGTATGAACTCCCTCGCAGCCGAGATTCGCCGCGCCGTGCCGTTCACGTCAGCCGTCGACAGGCGCTCCACCACCCCCTTGAACGCAAAATGCAGCGTCGTCCGTCCGCCGTCCCCAGCAAGACGCTCCTTCCCGCCGCGGAGTATGCCGTCCAGAAAGTTTGCGGCCGCGAACCCTCCGCTTTCGAAATCTGGCATAAGCGACGAGAGCGACGGCACTGTCTGCTCGCAGATGTAGGTTTCGTTGTCAACGCCAAGCACCTGTATCTGGCTTGGCACGCTTATGCCCGCCAGCCGACAGGCGTCGAGGACGTGCTTGGCGCGCTGGTCGAACGCCGCCCATACCCCGCAGGGCTTTGGCAGGGACACGAGCCATTGCGCCAAAGACTTCCCCTGCGCTCGCCACGACGTGGCGTCCGGTGTCGGCGAGAAGACGTTCGGAGGGAAGCCCATGTCCTTCAACGCCGCGCTGAAGAACCGCCGGCGGGCCTCGCTCCACCTTTCTGCGCCCGGCGAGCCGATGAATGCGAAATGCAAGAGCCCCTTGCGTCGGAAGAGCGCGGCCGCTTCCACGGCAAGCATCCTTTCGTCTGTCGTGAGCTGTGCGTACGGCTTGCGCCACCTGCGAGGCGCGTTCGTGTTCACGAACACCGATGCGCGCCCGGAAATGGCGGACAGCTCCTTCGGGGGTATGTCGTGGCAGCTTGAGTCGATGATTAGCGCGTCTGGCCTCCAGTCCGCAAAATGCTCGAGGGACTCGTTGGATGGGTGGGCTCCCGCGAGCTGCACCTCCCACCTGCGGTGTGTGGCCGCAAATCTCAGGATGCCCCCTGTCATCTCGCGCGCGGCGGCGTGGCGCATGTCGAGATGCGCCAGCATTCTAAGCGGCTTCGCGTTCTGCATGTCCGTATCCTGTTTCTTTCCCATGTGCGAATTATACCACATCGGACATGGTTTGGCGTAATAAAGAACATTCTCGTGCGCAAATAAGAACGCAGCCGGGAAGGCCGAACGGAAGCCGGAAAAACTGCCGAACGCTTTGACAGGACGCCTCAAAAAGGACATGTCGTAGAATGTCTGCTATTTTGCGTTTCTGTAAATAGCCGCCATTTTCGTCGGTGCAGTAAAATGTCGGCTATTATACGTTTCTACAAATAGCCGACATTTTGTCGTTGAGCCGACCGATGAAATATGATATCATACTTGCATGAAATTCATAGGAAGAGTCGATTACCTTGACAAGCTCTCCGCGCTTTGGCGGAAGAACAGGAGTTCGTTCGCTGTCGTATCTGGGCGGCGGCGCATCGGGAAGTCCACGCTTGTGGAGGAGTTTGCCCGTCGTTCGTCCTGTGATTTCATTGAGATCGTCGGCTTGCCTCCCGACAAGACGATGACCAATCAGCGTCAGATCGACAACTTTTGCGAACGGCTTGCTATGGCAACCGGGAAGCCCGAGGCGAAGGCCGACTGCTGGCCAAAGGCATTCGACGCGCTATTTGCGGCGATTGGGCCTCGCAGGAAGACGATAGTGTTCCTTGACGAGATATCATGGATGGGGCGGTATGACGATGCCTTTGCGGGTTTCCTCAAAACGGCGTGGGATACGCAGTTGTCGCGGCGGGACAATCTGATATTGGTCGTTGCGGGCAGTGTCTCGGCATGGATCCACAAAAACATCCAGCGGTCGAAAGCGTACGTTGGACGAGTATCGCTTGACATATCCCTTCCGGAACTCCCGCTTTCCGAATGCCGCGAGTTCTGGGGGCGGAAGGCTGACAGGACTGCCACGCGGGAAATGCTGGACATCATGTCCGTCACAGGAGGAGTCCCAAAGTACCTTTCCGAGATCGATCCGTCTCTTTCCGCTGACGAAAACATAAGACGGCTTTGCTTCGACCCCAACGGATATCTGTTCAATGATTTCGAACGTATCTTTGACGACGTGTTCGACGAGAGCGTCGCCGCCAAGAAACGGATCGTCGTCGCGCTTGCCGATGGTCCTGCGAGCATCCAAGAACTGGCGGAACGGATTCGAGTGCCGTCCAGTGGGCACATATCGACGGATGTCGGCGATCTCGTCGAGGCGGGGTTTGTGGCCGGCGTTCGCGGGAAGAATCCAGATACGGGACGAGATGTCAGGGAAGTCCGATACCGGCTGAAGGACAACTACACTCGGTTTTACCTCAAATACATTCTTCCGAAAGCCGATGCAATCCGGGAAGGCATATTCCGCTACGTGTCGCTGGACATGCTGCCGGGATGGGATGCCATAATGGGACTTCAGTTCGAGAACCTCGTCTTGAACAATTTCCAGACGCTGGCCAGACACATCGGACTTGTCGGCAAGAACGTGGAGTCCGTGGCGCCGTATTTCAGACGTGGCCGCACGTCTGGAGACGGGGTGCAAATCGATATGCTTGTACAGCTTCCGAAATGCGTCTATCTTGTAGAAGTGAAGCGCATGAACAGGATTCCCGCTTCTGTCGAGCAGGAAGTTCAGCGGAAAATAGACCGGTTGCCGCTCAAGAAGGGGAAGTCCGTCAAGACGGTACTGGTCTATGATGGGGAACTTGCGCCGGAACTCGAAGAGGACGGATTCTTCGATTGTCTTGTCCGCATGGATGAGCTGATGTGTCACGCATGATCGGGCGCATAATTCGCCTTGCGCTACGGAGGGGGTTTGCGGCGCGAGCTGTGCGCAAATAAGAATGTTATTGTGCGCCAAAGAGATTGTGCATTCTGATATAATAGACAGGTCTTGAATAGTAGGCAAAACGTTCAATCAAGGAGCAAACGACAATGAAAAGACTTCTGACAGTCGGTGCGGCAGCACTTGCATGGGTTGTGTCGGGGATCGCCGGCGCGGCGTTCGCGGAAACGCCCGACAAGTTCGTGCGCTACGTCGAATCGACCGGCTCGCAATATGTCGACACGGGCGTCCAGGGCCGCTGGAACACGAAGGTCGAGGCCCAGGTGGAGTGGATGGAACTTGGCGACAAGACGGTTCTTGGCAGCGGTGACTGGTCGGACAATACCCGTTGTTTCATGATATACTGCAACAACGCTGACGGCAACATAGCCACGGCGCTTGGGCTCAGACCAACGGAACACGGCAGAGCCGCCTGGCGCTACGACAACAGCTACTGGACTCCCTGGTGGCAGGTTAATCGTATCTACGACTATTCTGCTGAGTTCTCCGCGACGAACTCCGTCGGCGAGTGCGTCCGCAAGGTCGCAATCGACGGCATCGCGTTCACGAACATGACGGCGGCATCCGTGGATTCTGGCTGCTCAATGTATCTCTTTGGCCTCAACAAGAAGGGTACTCTGGCATCCCAATCCAAGGCGCGCATCTACCGCCTGAAGATATGGCAGGGCCCCGCCGAGGGCGGCGCCATGACGCTCCAGCGCGATTTCTTTCCCTGCGTGAAGAATGGCCGCGCCGGGCTTTGGGATGCCGTGAGCGGCGACATCCTCTACTCCGGCTCCGGCGATCTTGTTTGCGACGCGGACAGCGAAACGCCCGACGAGTTTGTCGAATACGTCGAATCCACCGGCGTGAACTTCATCGACACGGAGGTCGCGGCCCGTTCCGGCACGGAGGCGGAGATCGAGGTCGCGACATTGCACAAGCGGACGCTCCGCAAAGGGCTTCTCGGCGCGATTACCTCCGAAGGCGTCTATTTCGACCTCTTCCATTCCTACGAGGCCAGCATGGCCTGCAGCTACGGAACGCGCTTGACGACCGGCGGTTCCTATTCCAACGGCGAAAGGTATTATTTCCGCTCGTCGCTTGCGGCAGGCGCACAGACCCTTGTGAAGAAGAGTTCCGATGCAGAAACGGAGACCGTCGTCTATGAGGGGACGGACGAGACCACAATCGATACCGGGCTTTCGCTCTACCTCTTCTGCCGCAATTCCAACGGCAACATCGCGGATGGCGGCATCTATCGTCTCTACGGACTCAAGATCAAGCAGGACGGTGTTCTCGTGCGCGACTTCAAGCCGTGCCTCAAAAACGGCGCGTTCGCCCTCTACGACGATGTCTCGAAGCGCATCTTCTATCCAAAGCGCGGCCTTCTGAACGGACCGCTACAGACGAAATCGGTCAAGGCCAAGAACATCATCTTCGTCGATTACATCGAGTCCAGCGGTTTGGAGACGCTTGACACCGGTGTTCGCGCGCGTTATGGAACGCGTGCCAAAGGCGAGTTCTGCTGGACGGAGGATTACAGCAGCCTAACAAAGAGATATGAGATCGGCCGCTACCTGAGGGAGCCTGTCAACAAACACGCGAGGACGTATCTCGGCGCAGACGATCCGACCTACTGGCCGACTTTCTTCACCATGGTTCATGCGGAAGACCAGTGCTTCTCCGGCTACTACGGCAACGATTCCGCCGCATACTTCGCATGGGCCAAGAATGGCAGTGCATACATCTATGCGAAAACGCCCCTTGAGAAGCATTCCTTCGACGCCTCGTTCATGAAGGGAAGCCAGACGATTGGACTCGACGGGACGAACGTCTGGACGCTCTCGAACGATACCGTCTTCGATAGCGGCAAAAACATCCACGTATTCTCCTCCGGCTCGCGCTACCGTTCCGCCGCGCGTTGCTACGGCCTCGAAATATGGCAGGACGGAGAGAAAGTCCGCGACTTCAAGCCCTGCATCTACGAGGGGAAGGCGATGCTATACGACAAGGTGACGAAGAGTGTCTTCCGTCCGTCACCCGACATCCCGGCATCCAAGGCCGGAGCAGTCGTATTCACGGGCGACGAAAAGCCCGCCTACTACGTCAATTACGTCGAGTCCGACGGCTCCATCTTCGTCGATACCGGCGTCAGGGGCAGGTCTGGTACGGCGGCGGACTTGAAGATGCAGTTCCTTGTGAAGGCTGACAGGGGCTTTCTCGATTCGCGCGATGGCGAGACACGTTTCTACCTGTGGCACAACTACACCTCTCAGAACATCTTTGGCTTCGGGTATGGTAAATTTCAATCCTACGGTTCATCGGGAGATGCCAAAATCAGTACCGAATATGAGGTTCAAGCGGCTCTTGCCAAGAACAAGCAGGAGATAACGGTAAACGGCACGTCTAGGTGGACGACGCAAACAACCCAACACATCACCCCTTCCGATATCATCGACACAGACTTAAATCTCTACCTCTTTGCAATGAATAAAGATGGTACGCCTCAGGACGCCGGAGCGGCGCGGCTCTATTACCTGAAACTCTGGCAAGGTGACGCAGACGGAAGCAACATGCAGCTCGTGCGCGACTTCAAGCCGGTCAGGCTTGCGAACGGGCTGGTGGTGCTGTGGGACTTCCAGAACAACACGCCTTACTTGCCGCAACTCGTCTCCTCTCCGGGAACGACAACTGTGTTCCCCGTCGTCGGCGCGACGGGTGAAAAGATTTCTGCAGGCACGTTTATCATAATTCGATGACATCCCTGCGGGCGGTCTTATGTGCAACGCTGGCGGCGGGGATTGCGATCTCCGCTACCGCGTCTGTTGACTGGACACTTGGACACAACGCGACGCGGACGGGCGACGTCATTACCATCGACACGCAGGGCAAGCGCAATGGTGGCGCGGCTCACGCGAAAATCGACCTCGGCGGCATGACGGGCGGCGTCCGCGCCACAATACGCGCCAGAGGGTGCGGCATCGGGCGTCCAGACAAGTCGTATTTCGGGCTTAAGTTCATGTTCCACTACCGCGATCCTGTGTCCGGCGCGGAAAAGTGGCCGCAGGCCGACCACAAGGGCGGCGACTTCGACTGGACGACGCTCGTCCTCGAAACAGACCTTGGACCCACGCCGGTCGGTGAAGTCGGCGTGACGCTTGGCCTCCAGAACGTGTCGGGCAAGGTCGAGTTTGACGTGTCGTCCTTCAAGGTCGCCCCGCACGCCCTCTACGAGTTCCCGCGATACAACCAAGACTATGCCGTGGAATACCCTGGCAAAGAAAAGCAGCTGCGCGGCGCGATGCTCCCCTACGACCCGACCGAGGAAGACATCAAGACGCTCGCGGAATGGGGCGGAACGATCGGACGCTACCAGATGTCGCGCAACTTCCAGAAAATCGACGCGAATCTCGACTTCGCCGAATACGAGAAGTGGCTTGATGGACGGCTTGACCTTTTGGAGAAGGTGCTTGGCTGGGCGCGGAAATACGGAATGAAGATATGCGTCGATCTGCATGTTCCGCCGGGTAGCATCCGCGACAATTCCGAAATGCGGATGTTCACGGACAAGGCCTGCCTCGATTTGTATGTCTCGTGCTGGGAAAAGATAGCCCGCCGCTTCAAAGGAAACACCGATGTCATCTACGGCTACGACCTTTTGAACGAGCCGCACCAGAACCGCCACGGGGTGCCGTTCTCCTATTGGAACGCGCAGAGACTTGCCGCCGAGGCGATACGACGCATCGACCCGGAGACGGCAATCGTAATGGAGGCCAACTGGTCGTCGTCCGCACCCGCCTACGAATACATGTCTCCGCTCGCGATGCCAAACGTCATCTACGAAATCCACATGTACATTCCGTCCGACTACACGCACCAAGGAGTGCACGGATGGAGCCCGGCGAAGAAGTGGCCCGACGAATCCAAGGGATGGAACAAGGAGATGCTTCGCACCAAGCTTGCGCCCGTTGTCGCGTTCTCGAAGCGGCACGGCGCAAGGATTTTCGTCGGCGAGTTCTCCGCAATCGCGTGGGCGCCCGGGGCGGAACAGTATTTGCGCGACTGCATCGAACTCTTCGACGAATACGGCTGGGATTGGTGCTATCACGCCTTCAACGAGTGGCGCGGTTGGAACGTCGAGTACGCAGGCGATTCGCTGAAGACTCTTCGCCGCGTCGGCGACACGCCGCGCAAGAGGGTGCTGATAGAAGGATTGAAAGGGAAGAAGGGGAAATGAGCAAGGGAGAAAACGCGGCAAACGCGCTTTCGCGGCGCTGGTTTCTAAAGGCGGGGCTTTTCGGCGCGGCGATGACAGTCGCCGACTGGCGTCTTTGGGCGGCGGAAGAAGGCCTGCCCGAATACTATGGCGACTATCTCGCCGGAGTGGCCGCTCGCATACGGGCGCTTTCGGCGAAATGCGACGACGGGTTTTTCTTCATCACCGATCTGCACATCCCGTCCAACAGGTGCGTTTCCGGGCGCATCCTCGCCAAGCTAATTGCCGACACGGGCGTTAGGAAAGTGCTGTGCGGCGGCGACATGCCCGAGGCTTTCGGCGGCAAGGCGTCTATAGACCGCACGATTGCCGCGTATCGCGAGCAATGGGTCAAGGCCGTTGAACGCGCGGGCGGCGAGTTCTATCCGGCGAAGGGAAACCACGACTTCACCATCCGCGACAAGCCCGGTGCAAGTTCCGGCTTCACGTATTCCGGCAGGGAGGCGCGCGACATCCTCATGGACACTGCGGCGGTGAAGGCGAACGCCGTCGCGAATCCCGACGACCCGGAGGCCTGCTACTACTGGTTTGACGCGCCGTGCGGCGGAATACGTTACATCGTGGCGGACACGACGGACAGCGTGAGGACCGACCGCACCTACTGGGCGGTGAAATACGGCATGGGCGAGCGGCAGCTGAAGTGGCTCGCCGAAAACGCGCTTGCGACCCTTCCCGCCGGGTGGGCCGCTGTCGTCATGCATCATATCCCCGTGACGGGGATCGTCAGCGGCGAGGAGGGAAACAAAGCGCTCTTCGCTCCGTGGCGCAAACTTCTCGAAGCGTACCAGAACCGCGGCAAGGTGTCGATTGGAGGGAGGGAATACGATTTTTCCAACGCGCAGGGGCGCATCCTCTGCAGTCTCACCGGACACGAACACGCCGAGAGGCAAACGTTCCAGAACGGGCTTTGGCACATCACCGAGCCTTGCGACGCGGCGTACAGCGACTACATCATAGGCGCCGCGCCTTGGTGCAAAGACCTGCCGAAGAAGACAAGGGGCACTATATTCGAGCAGACGTTCGACGCGATTCACATCGACAGGAAAAACAACGTCCTTCACTTCACGCGCATCGGCGGCGGCGCAGACAGGACGATTCGCCTAAACCACGATGCAATAGACGTTGGTGACTCGCTCGCCCTCGCGAAGAACGGCGCGGCGTGGGGCTGCTACGACGCCGACAGGGCGGGGAAGAAGCCCAACCCGGCCAACAAGTACCAGAGTTTCTTCGCGTACCGCAACGACGTGGCTGAGATTTCGCAGGACGGGACGTCGCTGTTCGGAAAGAAGGCGGGCGAGGCCGTCGCGATCGCGACCCTTGCCGATGGCGTCAGGGCCATGGTCCCCGTGACCGTCCGCGAACCGGGAACGCGAAAGTTCCGCGTGGGAACGTACAACATCCGCTTCACGACCGGCGACAAGGGGACGGAAAACGCCTGGGAACTTCGGCGCGACGAGATGGTCGCGCTCGTGCGCCGCCTTGACATGGATGTATTCGGGATGCAGGAAGTCCGTCCCGAACAGGCCGCCTTCCTGCGCGAAAAGCTTCCCGACTACGAATTCGTCGGAGACCACCGCGCAGCTGATCGCGTCAGCGACGAGGCGTCGCCCGTCTTCTACCGCAAGTGCCGGTTTGACGTCGAGAAAGGCGGGACGTTCTGGCTTTGCGAAACGCCGGACGTCCCCGGTGTAGTCGGCTGGGGCGCCGCGTGTCCGCGAGTCTGCTCGTATCTCGTGTTGCGCGAAAAGACGTCGGGGAAGCGCTTCTGCTTCGCCAACACCCACACCGACCACATAAGCGCCGTCGCGCGCGAGAAAGGGATGCTGCTCATCATCGAGCGCATGAAGGAGTTCGGCGGCGGTGCCCCGATCATATTCACCGGCGACCACAACTGCCCAGAGACGGATGCGCCCGCCGTCGCCGTCTCGAAGATGCTCCGCAACGCCCTCTACGAATCTGAAACGTCCCCTGCGGGGCCGTGGCGGACTTTCAATGGGTGGAAGCACTTGGACGCAGAGACCTCGACGCTCGACGCTTTCAGGCTGAAGCCCGGTCCGCGCAACGACAAGAGGTTCGGACAGAGAATCGACTACCTCTACGTGTCGCAGAGGGTGCGCGTCCTCGACTATGCCACCGTCCCGGACATGCGCAAGGGAGGCAGCCTCTATCCAAGCGACCACTTTCCAATCGTAGCCACCATCGAAATATAACGAACCTGCGGCATCTACAACCCTGCCGATTTGGTATGATATTGTTGAAAGGACTGTCTTTGACATGAAGAAGATGACGGTTGCTCTGTGTGCCGCAGTGACGGTTGCCGCAGGTGGAGCCTTGGCCGATTCGATCGACGACATCGGGAACGTGCGCCTCAAAGGGCATCTCGGAAAGAGGCTTGACGCCATGATTGCGAATCATGTCGCCGCGCAGGACGTCGACTACGTCACCGCGCCGTTCATGGAGAAGACGGAGTGCAAGGGGTGGTGGCAGACGGAGTTTTGGGGCAAGTGGATGCACTCGTCGGTACCATACCTGCGGTATGTGGGGAACGGGGAATGGGGAACGGGGAACGGATCGTTGCGAAGCAAAATTGAGCGGGGGATTGAGAGGATGCTCGCCTCGCAAGAGCCGAGTGGCTATATCGGGAACTATCCCGACGAACTGCGCTGCGGCGAAGGGTGGGACGTATGGGGGATGAAGTACACGCTGATGGGGCTGATGCACTACTATGATTGGAAATGTAGAATTGAGAATGGAGAATGTAGAATTGATGGTGGCTCGTGTTCATCCGCCGGCCGCGTCCTTGACGCGGCGAAGCGGCTCTGCGACTACGTCATTGGCGAAATCGGCCCGAACGGAAAGCGCGGACGCGAGCTGTGGCAGACCGGCAACTGGTCGGGCTACGCGAGTTCGTCGATCTTGGAGCCAGTTGTCTGGCTATACAAGCGTGTTTCCGCGAGAGACGGCAGGGATGCCGCGCAGAAATATCTCGATTTCGCCGCGTATATCGTCGAGGGAATGACAAAACCCGAAAAAGGCCCTCGCCTCATTGACCTCGCGCTCAAGGGCGTGTCCGTCGCAGACCGCAACGAGCCGGATTTCAAGGGCGACGGAGAATGGTCGTATGTCTGCAAGCACGGACGCTCGAAGGCATACGAAATGATGAGCTGCTATCAAGGCCTTTTGGAATATTGTGAAATTGTGAAATTATGTAAATATGAAAATACCCAATACCCAATGTCGGCTGTGGAGGATATCTCAAAGGCCGCTGTGATGACGGCCGAGGACATCGTAAAGGAAGAAATCAACCTTGCGGGAGGGTGCGCATCGAGCGAGGCGTGGTTTCATGGAGCGCGCAAGCAGCATCTGCCGTACGTGCGGCTGCAGGAGACGTGCGTGACGACCACGTGGATGCGATTCTGCGAGAAGTTGCTCTCTGTGACCGATGACCCGAAGTGGGCAGACCAGCTGGAGCGGACGTTCTACAACGCGTATCTCGCGGCCATGAAGTCGGACGGCTCCGAGTTCGCGGGCTACACGCCTCTCTGCGGCAATCGCTACCACGGCCAGCACCATTGCTACATGCACACCGACTGCTGCACGGCGAACGGCCCGCGCGGATTCCTCTGCTTCCTGAAGAAGATGTTCGAGGTGCGCGGCGGGGGTGCGACGTTCAACTTCTACTCGTCAGCGCTTGTGAGGGGCGAACTGCCCGGCGGACGCAAGGTCGCGTTCGACATGTATTCGCTTTATCCGCGCACGGATTATGTCAGGATAGTCAGCCATACTGAGGGCGCTGCACCTGTGCGTCTGCGCATACCCGCCTGGAGCGCGAATACGGAAGTGATGCTGAACGGCAAGGCGCTTTATGGTGTCGCGGCAGGGCGCTATTTCACGATTGACCGCGACTGGAAACTTGGCGACATCGTGGAACTCAAGTTCGACATGCCGGTCGTGGCGCATACGCTCGACCACAACGTCGCGTTCACGCGCGGCCCCGTCCTGCTCGCCCGCGACAGTCGCTTTGGCGATGGCGACATGACCGAGCCGTTTCGATGCGGAATCAAGGACGGGGAGATCATGCCGACATTCGCGGCGGTACGCACGCCGTCGGACGACATCTGGATGGCGTTCTCCGCGACGCTTCCGATTGGCTCTCACCACGAGAATCCCGAAGCATCCCTGCCTACGACAGTGTTTTTCTGCGACTATGCCTCGGCTGGCAATGCCTGGCAGCGCGACAACTTCTACCGCACTTGGTTCCCTGTCGAATACGGCAACAACGAATAGTGAAGGGTCCCCATGCCGTAGGCGGGCGTCTTAAGGACTTCAGGAGCCGAGAAAGCCGCTTATCCTGTAGATGTGCTCGACGAGGTCCTTGTCGAGCTTCTTTTCGAGGAAAGGGATGATTTCGTGGCGCACCTTGTTGCGCTCTATCGAGACATCGCCGTTTGACGCGTCCTCGCGCCATTCCTCGCCGTATTTCTCGAGATACGCCTTGAGTTCGCGGTCGCGGCAACCGAGCAGCGGGCGGACGAAGCGTATGGGACCCACCTCGCTCGTCTCCCTCATTCCGCAGAGCGACGCCCGCCGGATCTTCATGAGAAAAGTCTCGGCGACGTCGTCCATGTGATGGCCGGTCGCGATTGCGTCGAGCCCGAGGGACTTCATGCACTTCGCGAAGAAGTCGAGCCGCACACGCCGCGCGGCCATCTCGATGGACTCGTGCGGCCGCTGCACCACCTTGGCGTGCAGTCCCTTGAAAGGCACTCCGATGCGCTTGGCAAGGTCGCGCACGAACTTGTATTCCGCCTTGCTCTCGCGGCGAAGCCCGTGGTCGACATGGAGAATTACGAACCTTTTCGCGGCGTTTTTCTTCCTTCCGCCCTTCGTCAGCAGAAACGCCAATGCGACGGAATCGGACCCGCCGCTGACGGCGAGCCCTATGCGCCCAGGTGGCAAAATGGCCCTGTTGATTTTCACAGTTGCCTATTGTATCATATTTTGCTATACTATGCATCAATAGTTCCGACAAGCGGGCGTAGCTCAATGGCAGAGTTCCAGCCTTCCAAGCTGGCCACGAGGGTTCGATTCCCTTCGCCCGCTCCAGGGACGAAGTTCGCCAGAGTGGCGTAATGGCAGCCGCAGCAGACTCAAAATCTGCCGTTCGCAAGAACGTAAGGGTTCGAGTCCCTTCTCTGGCACCAGAACGCTAAAAAACCAATTGACTGGAGGGGTGTCCGAGTGGTCGATGGTGCAACCTTGGAAAGGTTGTGTGGGCGCAAGTCCACCGGGGGTTCGAATCCCCCCCCCTCCGCCAATTGAGAATGAAAATGGAGAACGAATACGAGGAGAACGAGCGTGAATTCGAGCGTGCGCTAATCGCGCTCCAGAAGGATGCGAACACGGCGCAGCCGAAGCAAATGCTTGAGATCGTGCGCCATCGCATGGACGCCGATTTCTGCTACGTTGTGCAGGACTTCCATCGTGAAGGCGGAGGGGTAATCCTGCCGGAACGCGCGATTGACCGCGGCGGATGGACGAACGCCCTGCCCTGGACCATAGACCACGATCTGGGGCGAGTTTTTGATACGCAGCTCATGGACGGTTCCGCTCTCACGCTCCGCGGAGCCGAGCTTGAATGGCTAAAGTCCAACGCGGCCAAGGAAGAGCGTCCGCCGGACTCCGTGGCCAATCTTAAGGTCGTCCACTCGTTCGGCGTCTGCAACAAAGGGGGACTTGTCGGCGTCCTTTGCGTCGGCTACTGCGAGGACAGAAAGCTTTCGACGCCTCTATACGATTTTCTGCGGCGTTCGGCGCTCGTCGTCGTGACGACGCTTGAGAGGATCGCGACCTACCATGATCTTTCGGTCGCGCTGAACATCGCGCACCTCAAGGGCGAGATCGTCGAGTTCATGTTCAGGCACCCCGACTACAAGGCGATAAAGGAGCTGATCGGCACGAAGGTGTGCGAGATTTCCGGTGCGCAGCATCTCATGCTATGTTCCGACGACGGTTCTCGCAGCGACTGGTTCGGCCCGGACGCCTCGGACTGCTGCCGCAACTGCGCGAAGGCTTCTGCCGCTTTCGGGAAGCAGCTGCCGGATGGGTTCTTTGCCGACAGCGAGACGGTGATTGTCGCTCAGGGGGAGCCGATCCCCGACATGAACCAGCCTCCATACTGCCCGATGACGTCGTCGGTGGTCGCGCAGTTCCGGAAGGGCGACGGCTGGTGGCGGATGGTGGTCGACTACACAAAGCCGCACAGGCACAAGATGGCCGAAGTCGCGCGCGGGCTGCGCACGGCCTTGGAGTTCCTTTCCATCGCATACGACAGGGATTGCCACGAGAAGACTATCGCGAGGATGCAGGAGCACCAGCGGTTCAGGGCCGACCTGCTCGCCTACGCGCTTGCGAAAGACGACCTGCCGGGGCTCATCGACATGACGATGCACCGGCTTCTCAAGCTGACCGAGTGCGACTACATCGCCATCCATTCCGTCGACGGCGACCACCGGATGCTGTATCCGGACGACGAGCTCAAGACATGCCCCGTTCGCTGCGAGGGGTGTGCGTTCTACAAGCTCATAATCCCGCCTGTGGAGGACGCCGACCACGTCATCGAGCTGAACGACGCGAAGTGCCAGTCCGTCGCGTCCATCCCGTGCGACTGCCCGGCGAGGTCGCTTGAAGTCGTCGTCGTGTACCGCGAGGGGAAGCCATGGGGCGGCATCGCGCTCCACTACCTGAACAAGCAGCGCAAGATCTCCGACAACGACCGTGCCTCGCTCAAGAGCGCGGCCAACGTGCTGACGCTTGCGCTCGAGCGGCACTCCGCGGCAACCCGCCTGAAGGCGGAGCGCGACCGAGTGGTGGAGGCCGAGAAGACAAGAAGCTACTTCTTCTCGTCCGTCTCGCACGACATCCGCACGCCTCTTAATGCCATCATCGGGTTCTCGGAACTCCTGCAGGCCGGAGGAGTGCCGCCTGACGAGGAGAAGCAGGCGCTGAAGATGATCGTGACGAGCGGCAAGACGCTTCTCCAGCTCGTCAATGACGTCCTTGATCTTTCGCAGATGGACCTCGGGAAGCTGGAGTTCCGCCTGGAGCCGACCGACGTCGGCGAGCTTGTGCGGGATTTGCTTCCGATGTTCCACCAGATGATGAAGGAGAAGGGCCAGACGGTCGTCATGGATATTCCAGAACTGCCGCTCTTCATGCTCGATCCGTACCGCTTCCGGCAGGTGCTGTTCAACTTCATCGGGAACGCCGTCAAGTACGCGGGACCTTGCACAATCAGCGTTTCGCTCGCCTACGAAGGCGGAAAGCTGAAGCTTACGGTCTCGGACAACGGAAGGGGAGTCTCGGAGGAGAAGGCGAAGCTCCTGATGCAGCCGTTTGTGCAAGCCGACATCAAGAACCGCTCGGAAGGCAGTGGACTCGGGCTTGCAATCTGCAGGCGGCTTCTGGAAATAGTGCACGGCACGATTTCAATCGACACCGCGCCTGGCAAGGGTTTCACGATCCGCGCCGAGGCTCCAATCACCATCGCGTCCAAGGGCCTGGACAAAGTCGGAGATGATGCTTCAGAGCCTGCGTTGGCGGCGTCAAGGCCCATGCCCCGGCGCATTCTGGTGGTTGACGACTCTGCCGTGAACCGCGCGGTGCTGAAGGCCCTCCTTACGAAGCTCGGCGTAGCGGACATAGAACTTGCGGTAGATGGCAGGGCTGCGTTGGACGTGCTGGAAAGGGACCCTGCGTTCGACGTGGTCCTTACTGACATGTGGATGCCTGTCATGGACGGTGCGGAACTCGTAAGGTGCATCCGGGCGGACGAACGGCTTGCGAAGCTGAAGGTATGTTCGGTCACGGCCGACGTGGAGGCGCGCGCCACCTACAGGGAGCAGGGCTTCGACTCGCTCCTCCTGAAGCCCGTGACCATCAACAGGCTTGCAGAGCTTTTTGGCGGTGTTTAGCGTGCGGCTTGGCCTGATGTCGGGCGTCATGTTCGTTCAACACGGGCGCAGAAAATTATGATATAATACTCCGTAAATCGATGGGTGCTGGTTGAGCCAGCAAGACGTAGCGGGGCAAGAGTAGCGGGATAAAATGGCAGAAATTCGTCGTGAGGCAAAGATACTCGTCGTAGATGACGAGAAACTTGTTCGCATGGTCATGAGCGCGAAGCTCAAGCAGGCCGGATACGACTGTGTCGCAGTTGGCGACGTCGAATCGGCCGTAGCCGTGCTCAAGGCCGCCCCGAAGCAGTTCAGCGCAATCATCACCGACATCATGATGGGCGAGATGGATGGGTTCGTCTTTCGCGACATCGTGCGCGGAATAGCCCCGAAGATCCCTATTTTCTTCCTGACGGCCCTTGATCCCGAGGAGGGCGGTGGGTTCCTGAAGCGCATCATGGACGATGCGATAAGCTACTACCTCCCGAAGGCGGTGCGCACCGAGACCTTGATAAACCGCGTGCGGCAGGTCGTCGCGTCCCACCGCGTGGAGATATTTATCCAGAACAAGATCGACGAAGACCGCAAGTCGATGGAGCTTGCCTCGCATATCCAGCGAAGCCTCCTGCCTGTGCGCTCGATCGTCACCCCTCGCGGGTTCTACACGACGTATTGCCGGCCGTTCGACGTGGTGAGCGGAGACCTCTTCGAGGCGATTCCGTTCGGCACAGGGTGCTATCTTTACGTAATTGGCGACATCCAGGGCCACGGGACGAGCGCGGCACTTGCGATGACGGCGGTGCAGTCGTTCCTCAAGAACTTCCTAAGGCGCGATGGCGCTCCGTCGATGGGGCCTGAGGCGATTGCCAACATGATGCAGAGGTTTTTCCGCGCGAACCTTGCCGAAGTCTCCTACATGACGGCGCTCATCTGCATCCACAGGCCCCTCCTTGGCAACGTCAAGTGGATAAGCTGCGGTGCCCCTGACCTCATCGTGATGGAGGGGGCGGAGACGCTGGCCGTGAATCCGGAAAAGCGCGGCGGTGTTCCCATAGGGCTTTTTGCCGACACCGTGTATTCGCCGGACGACGTCGTGGAGACGCCTCTCACGCGCACCGCGATCTGTCTCGCCCACACCGACGGCATAATGGATCTTTCGCGCGATGCCGCCGTGGATGACATGCTGACCAGTGACCTTTCCAGGAAGTTGAGGTCCGGGCTGGTCGAGAACGCGAGAAGGGAAGGCACGATTCCGGCGCTTTCCGCGATGTACATAAAGGCGCTTGCCGAGCTTGGCTATACCCATTTCCACGACGACGTGACGATCCTCATGTTCGGCGCATTCGATCAGCAGCCAGGGGTGTACGAGGCGGCGGTGCGGCTTTCGCCGGAGGAGGTTGACAGCGCTTCGCAGGAGGCCGCCGCATGGTGCCGCGAGCAGGGCTGGCCCGACGAGGGCGTTTCGCGCGTCCAGCTTGTGCTCGAGGAGAAGCTCATGAACATCTGCGACCATGGCTTCGACGACCGCGAGAAGCTGCGGGAGGTCGTGTCGATAAGGTTGTCACGTGTAAAGGATTCCGCAGTCCTCAAGGTCTGGGACGAGGGCACGGAAGAGCCCAGCATCGCCGTTGTCGCGGGCGATTCAGACACGGCGTTCGAGATGGCGAACAAGAACATGGCCGGTCGTGGCCGCGGCCGGCTCATCGTGCGCGAGCTTTGCGAAGGCGTGGAGCGCAACCGCTACCCGCCGCTTAACGAAACAACATACCACATACCGCTTTTTGGCAAGAACGCCGAAGGCGGAACCCCGGATGGGGGGGGGGTAATATAAATGAAGGAATGCTGCAAGACGTATCTCGACGAGCAGTTCGGCGGTGACGCCGATGTCGTAGGCGAGATATATGTAGAGTATGTCTCGTCCGTGCAGGAGAAGCTAAGCGAGGCGGATTCCGCCCTCGTCGCCTCCGACTGGACGCGTCTCGACAAGGTCGCGCACACGATCAAGGGGAACGCCCTTGCCGCCGGCGACACGGAAATCGCCGACACGGCGATTGCCCTCAGGAAGGCGGCGGCCCTCGCGGACGCGGGGCTTTCAGGTTCGCTTGTGGAGAAGATCAAGGAGTTGTCGAAGGAGCTGTAGCGCGCTGGGAATGGAAAGCTTTCTCGAAAGAACAAAAGACGCAGACCTCGAAAAGTTAGTGCGCGAACTCGCCTCGCGCGGACGTGGCAACAAGCGAAGGAGCTTTCGCCTTAGGGCGTGGAAGCTTACCGTTGGCTGCTCATATGCCGCGAAGCGGGCGATTGACGTCGTGGGAAGTCTCGTCGGGATGCTGCTCCTGTCGCCGGTCTTCGCGGCGATTGCAATAGCCGTAAAGTTCACGAGCCCGGGGCCCGTCTTCTTCAGCCAGATACGCGTCGGCCGCTACGGCAGGCACTTCAAGTTCTACAAGTTCCGCAGCATGTATATCGACGCGGAGGCCCGCAAGGCGGAGCTCATGTCGCAGAACGAGTCGAAGGACGGCGTAATATTCAAGATGAAGGACGACCCCCGCATCACGAAGGTAGGCAAGTTCATCCGCCGCGCCAGCCTCGACGAGCTTCCGCAGCTCTGGAACGTCTTCATCGGCGACATGAGCCTCGTCGGGCCGCGTCCTCCGGTGCCCAAGGAGGTCCAGGAATACACGCTTGAAGACCGCAAGCGCCTCGACGTCATCCCGGGGATCACGTGCCTTTGGCAGATAAACGGCCGCAGCGAGATTCCGTTCCACGAGCAGGTCAGGCTCGACAAGGAATACATCATGGCGCCCGGGTTCTGGAAGGACGTCAAGATCCTTCTCAAGACGATTCCGGCGATTATCGGCGGGAAGGGGGCGTATTGATGGACAACATCCTCTTTGTCCCGACGACGCGCGAAACGGAGTGGGTTCAGGAAGTCCTCCCCGGGACGAGCCCCGCCGAGCTTCCCGTCGCGGGCCGCCGCGCCATAGACTACGCGATGGAGCGCGCGCAAAAGTTCGGCGTGATGTTCACGGAAGTCCTCGACTGGCGCTTCTCGCAGAGCCTTGCGGACGAATTCGCCGACATGACGCGCACGGGGTTCCCGGTGTTCTACATGAAGGGCGAGGGGGAGGTCCCGAGGGGCCTTAAGGACATCGAGGGGTATTCGAGCCCCCTCACGAGCAATGTAATGGACGGCCTCGTCGTCGTCTGGGGGCTTGCGATTTCCTCGCACGTCGTCGAGGACGTGACGCTCTCTCCCGTTTCCGAGGAGGATGTCGCCGAGACCCCGGCGGGGCTATACAGGCGCGAGGGAGGGCGCTGGATGCGCATCTCCCCGCACGGCCTTGTCGTTCGCAACATAAAGGCGTGGTTCGAGCTGAACTTCATCGTCTTGCGCCATCCGCAGCTCTTTACGGTGCCTGGCTATTCTTCTGAGCGCGGCGTGCATTTGGGGCGGAGCGTCGTGATGGAATACGGCACCGAAGTAAAGCCGCCCGTCCTCTTGAACGACAACGTCTGGCTTGCGAGGAACGTGCAGCTTTGCGGAGACGTCGTAATAGACAGCGGCTCCTACATAAGCGAGGGCGCGATGCTGAAGCGCACTGTCGTCTGCCGCGACACTTACGTCGGCGAGGGGCTGGACCTCGAAGGGAAGATAGTTGTCGGCCGCCGTGTCATCGACGCTGAAACAGGCTCGTGGATCGACCTCGAAGAGCCGGGGCTTGCCCGCCGCATACCGCATGGCCTCGGCTGGGCTCGAACCTTATGGCGCTTTCTGCGCGGCCGATCCTTTGGCCGAAGGGGATAACCACGCTTGAAGTCGAACGTGGCGATTTAGTATAATTAGCTGCGTCGGGCAACATGACGACTTCAGTCGATGGGCGGGCAGACGCCGCACGGCTATATCGCGATGAGCGACGAATGATCTTTCACAACGGCGGGCTGAACCTGCAATAAGCCCACCACC
>JBGUVV010000342.1:0-2827 GCA_045220525.1 Kiritimatiellia bacterium | reverse complement strand
CCCCGTGTATATCGTGTTCCCGCGGCACTCGTTCGTCGTGGAGCGCAGGCTCCTGGTTTCGATATCGGCCGTCATCAACTGCATCGCACTCGTGTTCGCCTCAGCGCTCGCGGGGATAGTCTTCGCGGGATTTGCAAAGGAGCGCATGCGCGAACGCGTTGCAAAGGACATGGCGATGGCGGCCAGCATCCAGGAAAACGCGATTCCGCGAGTGTTTCCCCCGTTCGCAGACGAGCGGCGAATGGACATCTTCGCCGCGATGCATACCGCCCGCGACGTCGGAGGGGACTTCTACGACTTCTTCTTCACGGCTCCGTCGAGGGTCGCGTTCCTCGTCGCCGACGTAAGCGGGAAGGGCGTGCCGGCGGCGCTTTTCATGATGCGCGCCAAGGCCACCATAAAGGGGATCGCGCAGACGGGCCTACCGCTCGACGAAGTCATGACACGCGTAAACGACGCGCTCAGCAGGGACAACGACGCCAACATGTTCGTCACGGCGTGGATGGGCGTCATCGACCTTGAAACGGGAGAGGTGTCGTTCGTGAACGCAGGCCACAACCCGCCGGTTCTCATGGAACGCGACGGAGACGGAGAGCACAAGTTCCTGCGCGAACGCTCTGGGATGGTGCTCGGCGCAATGCCGGGGCTCAAGTACCGCTTGCACACCCTGCGCCTTTCGCCCGGAGACTTGATCTACCTCTATACGGACGGCATAACCGAGCAGCCTGACGGCAAGGGCGAGCTCTTCGGCGAGGAACGGCTGCTGTTCTCGCTTGGAACCATGCTCTCCGCCGGAGTCCGTGCCATTGACGGGTCGAAGTCGCCTCTTCTCTCCGCAATCTTCGACGCGGTCGTTTCCCATGGCGGCGACACAGAGCAGGCCGACGATTGCACGCAGCTGGTAATACGCTACAACGGCTTGGTTGAAAAACGGAGGTTCCCCGCCGAGCAGTCCGGGATAGCCGGTGCGTCTGCATGGCTCGACGAGTGGTTGGAGACGGCCGATATCGTCAGGCTGTCGGCGGCTCTCCATGTAATCCTCGACGAGATGTGCTCGAACATCGTGAGGCATTCCGGCGCCTCGTATTTTGAGGTCTGCTTCTCTCGGCTCTTCGGGCCGTCTGGCGTCAGGATGGATTTTGTGGATGACGGCGTCGCATACGACCCGCTCTCCCATGAAGATCCAGACGTCTCGCGCCCTGCGGCGGAGCGCCAGATCGGAGGCCTTGGCATAATGATGGTAAAGAAGATGGCGGACTCCATGAGCTATGAGCGGGCACATGACGCCAATCACCTTTCAATCGTCAAGCGATAGCGGGTCCCCTCTTGTTAATGCCAAATAACGATGGCTGAGTTTTTTGAGTTTGCAATGCTTTTCGCGTTTGGCTTTTCATGGCCGTTCGCGATATGGCGCACCTACAAGTCGAAGCGCGTGGACGGAAAGTCCCCGTATTTCATGTTCATCGTCATCTTCGGATACGTCTGCGGAATCGCCGCGCATCTTGTAGAGGGCACCAAGCTCTGGCTGTGCGCCGTCTATCTTGTAGACATGGCGCTCGTGTCGACTGATCTCGCCCTTTACTTCCACTATTCTAAATCCGCGAAGCGCGAATCGCCGGGGAAGGGACAGGTGGCGTGAGAGGCAGGCGCGAGGACTTGGCAAACAGGCATAGGCCCGTCAAGCTGGCGATTGTCGGGGGTGGTGCGGCCGGGATGTTTGCTGCGGCCGCCGCAGCGGAGCGCAGGATTCCTTGCGTGGTCATCGAGCGAAAGGCCCGCCTCGGGTCGAAGGTGCTGATGACGGCGAACGGGCGCTGCAATTTCACGAAGGACATTTCCGCAGAGCAGTTCCTTGCCGACGTCGGCCCTGCTGCGCCTTTTGTCGCGCAGGCCGTCCGTGAGTGCCCGCCGCGCAAGATCATATCCGGTTTCAAGTCGCTCGGCGTTCCGCTGAAGAGGATGGCGGATGCACGAATGTTCCCTGCCGACGGCAAGGCCGCGACGATTGTGCATGCGTTCGGAGACCTCTTGCGCGAAAGCGGCGTGCCGATCCTCGCAAATTGCCCGGTCGTCGGAATACGGCCGCAGAAGACAGGCTTCATTGTCGCGACACAGAACTTCACTCTCTGGGCCGAGAACGTCCTCTTGGCGACTGGCGGCGTAAGCTACCCAAAGCTTGGCTCTGTCGGCGACGGCCAGCGTTTTGCGGCCGAGCTTGGCCACGATCTCGTTCCTTATCGCCCTGGGCTTATAGGGATAGAGACAGCTGATCCGCGCGTCACGCGCCGCGCAGGCCGCAGGTTCGAGGATGCATGCGCAAGGGTGCTCGCGGCCGACGGCTCTACGCTGTATGAATACAGAGGTGAGATAGACTGCGAGACGTTTGGCTTGAGCGGCGCTGCGATCTACAATTGCCAGCGGTTCATCGAGCATTACATGCGCGCTCAGCCTGCCGCCAAGGCGGGCGAGCTTGAGGTTGAAGCCCTGTTCGACCGAGAGAACGTTCGAACAAGGGGGGCGAGGCCGCGTCCGCTCAAGGAGGCTATTGTCACGATTGGAGGGGTCTCGCTTGACGATGTAGATCCTGCGACCATGCAATCGCGCCTTGTTCCAGGGCTTTACTTCGCAGGGGAGGTCCTTGACATCGACGGACCCACCGGCGGCTACAACCTGACTCTCGCCTTTGCTACGGCGCGCCGCGCCGTCGCCTCCGTCGCCGCCGCAACATCGGCAAGCAGCATTGTCGGCTCCGGCCGGGCAGCTCGTCCTGCCGAACGCGCGAACTCATGAGTTCTTCGCTCTCGGGATTCTCGACGCTGACCTAAAC
>JBGUVV010000341.1:0-3876 GCA_045220525.1 Kiritimatiellia bacterium | reverse complement strand
GGCTGGGGCTTCTTCTTCTGCTCGGCGTAGATGTCCTTCACCTGGTCGGCGCGCATGAGCTTCTTGCAGTCACGGCACATCGTCATGGGGTCGGCGAACGTGTCGAGATGGCCCGATGCCTTCCATATCCCCGGGTGCATGATTATCGTTGCGTCAAGCCCGGCCACGTCCTCGCGTCCCCTGACGGTGAACTGCCACCAAGCCTGCTTGATGTTCTGCTTGAGCTCGCATCCAAGCGGGCCGTAGTCCCAGAACCCCGGCATGCCGCCGTAGATCTCCGAAGAATGGTAGATGAAACCGCGCCGCTTGCAAAGAGCGGTCAGCGCGTCCAGCGATGATTTGTTCTCTTCTGACATAATGTGACGTATTATACCATAAATCCGCAGACGTTGACGTGCCTACACGGCCTATTCCCCGTCATGCCCGCTTCTTCGCCCTGAAAACCACCGCATAGGCGAACATCAGCACAAAGCAGATCGCAGGGACGAAGAACGAGGCGCGAAGCGCGCCGGACGAAGTGCGCAGATTGGCGTCCCAAGTGAAGTCCATCATCGGAACGAGGCTAAAGAAGACGCTTTCCTTCGCGCTGATGACGCCCGCCATCCACGGGGTGACGACAGCTCCTCCAAGAATCGCCATGATCATACCGGGGCCGCCGAGCTTGAAGCACTTCGGGTCGAGCCCGCCGAGCGCCATGCCGTAGATCGTCGGGAACAGTATCGCCATGAAGAGGCTTATGCCCATAAGCGCGATTATGTTCGCCGAGAAAGGAACTCCGCCCACGGTAAAGAGGACCGTCGCGGGCAAGTATATCGTGCCCATGCAGCAGAGAGTCCCCATCACGCAATACACAGCCATTATCTTCCACGGGGCGATCCACTTCATCGCCCATGTTCCCGCCCAGCAGTTCGCTATGTGTATCGCAATGGCGAGGATGTAGTAGTTCGCCGAAACGTCCGGCGCGACGCCGAGCTCCTTCTGCCCATAGACGTTCATCCACGTCCATACCGCAATCTGCATGCCCACGTAGGCGAAAAGCGCGACGAGCCCGAAGACATAGCGCGGCGTCCGCACGAGCGTCCTGAACGACACCCTGTATGCCGGCATCGCCGCGATGCAGGCGAGAGGGCCGACCATTCCGCAGAGCATCCAGAGAAGCTTGTCCATGTCGGGGAAGAGTATCCCCGTAATCACGAACGGCAAGGCCGTCGCAAGCATCGCGCCGCCGACGTGCATGCAGCGCGTCGCGAGCGGTGCGCGCGGCCCTGCGGTCTCCTCCATGCGCGTCACTATGGGGTGGCGGGCGAAGTATATCCAGACGGCGGCCATCACGAGGCAAAGCGCGACATACGGCACGCATATCCACGTAAGCTCCGAGTGGACGATCGGGCGCAGCTGTTCGGCTGGCATCGCAAGGCGCTCCTCTACCGTGGCGGGATTCAGGTGGGCGAGGATCGCCTTTTGCGCAATGAAGATGCCGACGATAGAGCCGACAGGGTTCATGGCCTGCGCGAAGTTGAGCCGGCGTATCGCGCTCTTAGAGTCGCCTAATGCGAGCATGCACGAATTGGACGAAGCCTCGAGTATCGCGCATCCGCCAGCGACGACGAATATGCCGATAAAGTAGAAGTCGAAGCTCTGCTGGATGCAGGCAGGTATGTAGAGAACAGCTCCGCAGACGTAAACCGCAAGGCCGATTAGGATGCCCGTGCGGAACGAGAACTCCTCGACGAGTATCGAGGTGAAGAGCGCCAGCACCGCGTATGCTCCGTAGAAAGCGACTTGCACGAGCACTGCGCGGTCCTGGTCCATCGTGAAGATGCGCTGGAACGCCGGCACGAGGTTGTCGGACATGTTGTTGACAAGCCCCCACAACGCAAAGCAGAGGACAAGAAGGAATATGGTCAGCTTCGAGTTTTTCATTTGCGCGCTCCGCTATCTTCCTCTATCTGAATTTTCATCTTCAAGATCCGCCGCCCGCCGGGCGGAATCGGGATTGGGCTCCCGTCAGTCGCCGCCATGAAGACCGGCTCTACGCAGACGAAGCGCCGCCATTCGTCGCCTGGCACGACTCCAGGGCAGTTCTTCTCGGCTCCGGGGTTCCAGACGTTCAAATGGCTCGCACCTTCGCATTCGACGACAACCTTGCGCCCGAGGGGATCGTCATGCAAAATAAACGCCATGCGATCTTTTCCTGAAAGCTGAAATATCCTGTCGACCGACTCCTCTACGCGAAGAACCCCCTTCCATACGCCGCGTTCGGGGCGTGGCCTCGACGGGTCGTCTTCGAAACGCAGCCCGTCAAGCCCGCCGACCCAAGTCTTTGAACGCTCGGAAACGCGGAAATACGGGTGGAATCCAAAAGAGCAGAAGAGCACGTTTGTGCCCTCGTTCGTCGTCTTCATTTCGAGAGAAAGCGCATCCGAGAGGGCGATGACAAGATTGAGCCTCGCATCTCCCTCTGAAAGACCAAGTACGGCTACGCTAAAGTCCGCTCCGTCGCGGCGTTCAAGCAAGCGAAACGTCCGCCGCCAGGCGACTCCGTGTATCGCGCCCGCCGCATCGACCCCGAAGCGCGGCCAGCACACGGGAAGCCCGCCATGCGCCCAGTCCGGCGCGGACTTCTGCGGCGGAGTCGCGTTCCAGAGAACCTCGTCGCCCGCGCGGCGGAACGAGACTATGCGCGCGCCGTCGAGGTCGACAATGCAACTCGACGAGCCGGCGGCCAGCTCTATTGTCTGTGCAGACGCAGAGAGCAGGGCCGCCGCGGCTAAAAGAGGCAGTATGCGCCTCATGCCTATGCGCTTACATGTTGTCGAGGTCGGCGTCCGAGAAGGTCGAGAGGAACTCGATCGGATAGCCGCGGTCGAGGTCTTCCATCTTGTCCACCGTGCAGCAGGTGGCGGTCTGGATGGCGATGCGCTTCAAGTTGATCTTCGCGGGCGTCGTCCAGGTGAACTTCGAAAGCGAGATGAGCGCGTCCGGATCGCACTCCGTGTCGGCCAGTGCCGCTACGATCGGGCCGTTCTTGCCGAGGCGCGCACGGGTTTCCACTGCAATCGTGCCGGAGGAGAGCGCGTCCGTAACCAAGCCCAGGCACGGCACGAAGAAGTCGCCGACCATTCCGGCGGCATACAAGCCCGCCTTCGTCGGCGCAAACGCGACGATTGCGGACTCGACGACGAGCGTGTCCGGCACGTCGGGGCTGTCGACGACAGTCGCCCCGATGGCCTTCTCCTGCGACTTGAACGCCTTGTAGTACGCCTTGTGCGCATACTCGGCGAGGTCCTTCAGATCCGCCTCGGCAGTCGCGACGTTCTTCGCGAACTCATCCCAGGCGTTGCCCTTCTGAAGATAGCTCATGTCAATCGGCGCGATGTAGATGTGCTTGGGGACGTTGGCCATTAAAGCATCGATATCGCACCAGTGGTAGTGGAACGGGCAGGTGTCGTCCATGCGGCGAAGCTTCTCATGGTGAGGGAGGAAGTCCGTCAACGGAACGGGATCGCTGCGCAAGAAGGACGTGAGAGTTGACTTGCAGCCAACAAGCGCGACGAGCGCCGTCAAAACGAGGACAATCTTTGCCTTGGACATGGTTACCTTTCTTGTGTGTTTGGTTGTGTTATTTGGGTGTGGATTATACCAAAAACGGACGGCTCCGTAAAGGGCGCGCCATTGGATTGCGCTTTGCGGCGCCGCCGCTCAAACCACGTAGTGCTTCAGCTCCTTGCCGTCGAAATACCCGAACGACCTGGACGAGCCGCCCTTCGGCAGCGACACCGACCCAGGGTTGAATATCGAGATCCCGCATTCCAACTTCTTCAGCTCCGGCACGTGCGTATGCCCGTGGGCAAGGACAGTCCCCATGCCGATCGG
>JBGUVV010000340.1:0-13106 GCA_045220525.1 Kiritimatiellia bacterium | reverse complement strand
GCTGATGGTCGTCGACCTCGATTCCGGCGACAGGGTGGCGGCCATTTCGCGCCTTGCCGAGGAAATGGAGCGCAACAAGTTCATAAGCAACGCCGACAGCCTCATTTCGGCCGCCATGGACCGCGAGAGCGTGCTTTCCACGGCGATGGGCGACTGCATGGCGTTTCCCCATGCTCGCGGAGTAGAGGGCGGCGGCCTCACGCTCGCGATGGGCGTGTCGGCGAAAGGCATCGACTGGGACGGCGAGAACACCGTCAACATCGTGTTCCTCTCGGCGATTCCCCTTGCGGTCTCGGCGTTCTACCTTAGGCTTATGTCCGGCCTCATGCAGACGTTCTCCAAGGCGGCTAACAGAAACGCCGTCCTTGCGGCCAAGGACGGCCAGACTCTCTGGAAGGTCCTGTGCAAGGCTACGAGGGCGACGGTGGCGTGAAAAAAGCACTGCTTGTCGTCTTTGCCGTTGCCGTCGCATCTTCGCTCTTTGCGGGGCCGCGCAAGCGGTGCCCTTACATAGGGGCCGTTTCTGCGGACGTTTCGGGTAGGGTGCTTTTCTCAGACTGCGCCGACGAGCAGGCATATCCCGCGAGCGTCACGAAGCTCATGACGGCTCTCCTGGTGCTGGAGGACGTCAAGGCCGGCAGATACGCCCTTTCAGACGAGGTGGAGGCCACAGCGGAAATACACCGGCGATGCGAGCCGAGCTGGATCGGGATAAAGCCCGGCGAGCGCATGACGGTGCGGGACCTTCTTCTCGCCCTGATGGTCGAAAGCGCGAACGACGCCGCCGTCGTGCTCGCCGTACGCTCCGCAGGATCCACCGATGCCTTTGTGGAGAGGATGAACGCCCGCGCGGCGGAGCTCGGCATGTCTCGCACCAGATACTTCAATCCGAACGGGCTTCCGCCGAACAAGGCGAGGCGCTACCCGTGGAAGGAGAACAACGTGTCGACGGCGGCCGACCAGCTCAAGCTGGCGGTGGTCCTTCTAAAGCACACCGAGATACTCGAGTTCACACGGGTCAAGGACTGCGACCTCGTCAAGACGCCGCGAGGCTACCGCATCTCCGTATGCAGGGCCGTTGGCAGGCCGAGTGCCGTCACCTCGCTTGCGGACGGCGAGAAGATCGTCAAGCACCTCGCGAACCACAACAACGTGATGGTGCAGGACAGGCTCAAGGTGTACAATCCCGACGGCGGCGAGGCTGTCGACGGCCTCAAGACGGGCTTCATCGAGGTCGGCGGAAGCTCCGTCGTCATGACGGCCTCGCGCAACGGCAAGCGCGTCATTGCCGTCGTACTGGGCTCCGACAGGCAGCTTGACAGGAACGGCAAGCAGATCGACAAGGGTTCGCGCGTGCGCGACGAAAACGCCAAGCGGCTTGTGATGGACGCGCTTGGTGCCGTTGACTTCTGATGGCTTAGGAGAACCTGATCAGTATCTGGCGGAATATGTCCTGCCAGCGCACGGGCCAGAGACGCGAGGGGACTTCCGCTTCAAGCGGGGTCTGGATGAATTCGGGGAGCTCCGGGTTGAAGTCGAGCCCCGTCATCTCCTCAAGCGCGTCTATTGAGACGATGTATCTCGCGGGCCATGCGTTCCACGGCACGTCCTGCGGGAATGCTACGGCGAGCGCCCGCGTGTCCATTCCTTCCTGCGCCATGATCACCTGGTAGAACATCCTCGGCACGTCAACGGTCGTCCCAGAGAGCTTTTCCCCGTTGGACGAGGAAATGCATCCGACTACCACCCATATCTCTCCGTAGCGCGCGGTCCAGAGGTCCGCTATGCGGTGCTCCACGTCTCGCCAGGCCTTGCGGTTCAGCTGAGGGCTCTGCGGGGCGATGTTGCCCATCATGAACGTCTTGCGCTGCTCCTCCGGCCCGTAGCGCGAGACTATCGCGTGGTTGGGGACCATGTGCCCCCGGTCGAAGCCGCTTTTCGAGTAGTCGTTCGGATGCGGCGACCCGTCGGCGGCGCGATCTACGAGAAAGCTCGGCCTCTTCCCGTCCTCGTAAAGCCTCTTGGCCGTCACGTGGTACGCGCACCATACCGGATGCCTGAGAGACCTCGACCATCCTATCTTGAACTCGCCTCTGTCGATGACGGCTATGTCGTCGGGCGCAGGGGCGCCAACGCGCCTTGGCGTCCCTGCGAACGTAGTGGAGCCGGAAGGGGCCTCGACGTCGTATTCATATACGGTGTCGTGGCCGGTCCACCCCAGGCCGTCGGTTATGTCGGCGAGGGGATTACCGAACCAGAGAAGGGGGGCGGTGGCAATTGCCGGCCATGATTCGCGGCGGTTCGCTATCCATTCCTGCGGATGGTGGACGAACCACTCCGCCGCGAAGCCCCACGCCGCAATCGCGCAGACTGCTGCGAAACCGAGTTTCGCAGACATCCGCCGCGACCGCGACTTCTTTCCCTTCTTCTTCTTCCTGCCCATGCCGTCAGAAGTCCCCGAGCTCTATGCGTATGGTGCGGCTTTTCATCGCCTGCACCGCGTCCGGGTCTACGTCTGCGGAATCGTGCCTGGCGAGGCCGTCATCCCTGTTGTCGGGGATGACGAGCCTTGCCCCGCATGCCGGGCATTCAGTTGTCTGCCCGACGAGATCGGGGGTGGCCTCGATCTCGGTATGGCACTTGTCGCAGATGAAACTTATGAAGCCGTCTTCCATCGCGTCAGAGCCCCAGTTTCGTCGCGCTGCGCCATGCGTAGTATTTCTTGAGCTTCAGCTTTCCTGCCGCGGCGGCGTCGCAGAATATCCAGCAGTCGTTGTGGCACTGCAGAGCGGAGGCCGTGCAGAACTGGCTTACGGGGCCTTCCACGCAGCCCTTGATCGCGTCCTGCTTGCCCTCGCCGAAGGCGAGAAGGACGATCTTCTTCGCTTCGCAGATTGTTCCGACGCCCATGGAGAGCGCGCGGGTCGGGACTTCCTTCTCCTTGCCCTTGAAGAAGAGCCTGGCATTGTCCTTGATCGTCGAGGGCGTGAGATACACGCAGCTCGTGCGGCTCGCGAGCGAGGTCCCGGGCTCGTTGAACGCGATGTGGCCGTCGGAGCCGATGCCGAGGACCTGGAGGTCGATGCCGCCGGCCTTCTTTATCTGGGCCTCGTACGCCGCGCACTCCTTTGCAAGGTCCTTTGCAAGACCATTCAGGACGTGCGTGTTCTTGAGCTGTATGTCGATGAACTTGAAGAGGTTCTCGTTCATGAAGTAGCGGTAGCTCTGGTCGTGGGTGCCCGCGAGCCCCACGTATTCGTCGAGGTTCCAGGTCTTAACCTGCTTGTAGGAGACCTTCCCGGCCTTTACGGCCTTTGCCATCTCGCGGTACATGAGGACCGGCGTGGAGCCTGTTGCGAGCCCGAGCACGGACTTCGGGTTCTTCTTGACCTGGGCGGTGATCATGTCCGCCGCGAGCCTTGAGGCCTCTTCCTTTGTCTTGCATATTACAACTTCCATGTTCTTTTTTCCTTTCTTTTTTTGTTTGAATTAGGATTGGTGCAAAATCGCCACTGCTCAATCGACGTAAAGCGACGGAATCTTCTGCGGAACGCGCGTTGCGTCCGGCCTTGCGGTTGCCGCCGGTTTCGCGGCGGTCGGCGCTGGAATCGCTTCTGCGGACTGCGGGGCTTCAACGTCCGTGCGCGGCGCGTTCGTTGCCCTGTACAGGGCGCGCAGGCCGAAGAAGAACACAATGGCCACTGCTACGGCGCACGCGGCGAGGATCAGCCATCTTGCCAACGGAGGCCGGAAGTATTCTTCTTCGTGCTGGCGCACAGGCGGGGCGTAGCGCGAAAAGCCCGAAGATGAATAAGCCGTTCCCGTTGTCGGTTGTGTCTCCGGCAGTGTAGCAGGAGTTTCCGGCGCGGAAAACAGGTCTGGCTGGGGCGCTTGTCCCGCATCAGGCTCCAGTTCGGGCTCCGGCTCTTCGGCGACGGGTTCACCGGAGTTGGCGACTATCTCCGGCATTGGCTCCGGCAGGCGGTCCTTTATTCCTGTGTCGCGGTTGCCGTTGTATATCTCCATGAATTCCGCGACAAGCGGCTCCGGGTCGAGCCCGACGGCGGTGCAGTAGAGCTTCACGAATCCGCGCCCGTAGAGAGGAGCGGCGATTTTCGAGAAGTTCTCGGCCTCGAGAGCTTCGATCATCGAAGGCATTATCCTTGTCGTGTCCGCGACCTGCTCGATTGTGAGGCCCTTCGACTCCCTGGCCTCCCTAAGCGTCTTTCCGAATTCGATCATTTTTCCTCCTCTTGTGTAAAGAGATCTGCCGTGCCCTCTGCAGCGGCCTCCGCCGCGGCCTCTTCCTTGGCCTCGCCTTGCTGCGAGTCGCCGTTCTTGAACGCGGCGAGAAGCTGCTCCTGGTCCATTATTATCTGCCGCGGGCCGGCCCCGATCTGCGGGCCGATGATGCCGGCGTCTTCAAGCATGTCCATTATCTTCGCGGAGTGGTTGTAGCCCCATCCCATCTTGCGCTGGAAATGGCTTATCGACGCCCTCTGCGTGTTGATGAGGCACTCGATGGCCTTCTTGAAGTCGCTTGCCTCGTTCTCCGCCTTGACCTGCTCCCTGGTCTCCGCCGCCGCTGATTTCTTCGCCTCCTGGTCGTCGGCGCCGTCGCCGTACAGATCGACCTCCTGCTCCTTGAGGGTCGAGAGCTTGCGCGTGAAGCGGTCGTCGAACTGCGTGTTGGAGTGCTCTTCTATGAAGCGGGTGATGTTTGCGATCTCGTCGTCGCGGATCCACGCCCCCTGGGCGCGTATGAGGAGGCCCTCCTTCGACTTGAAGAGCATGTCGCCGCGCCCGATCAGGTTCTCGGCCCCCGTGTCGTCGAGAATCGTGCGCGAGTCTATCGACGTCGCGGTCTTGAAGGCTACGCGGCCCGGGATGTTCGCCTTGATCGTGCCAGTGATGACCTTCGCGTCAGGGCGCTGCGTCGCGAGGATGAGGTGGATTCCCGCCGCGCGCGCCTTCGCAGTAAGCCGCGAGATGTTGGGCACCACCTGCTTCGCGGCGGCTGCCATGAGGTCGGCGACCTCGTCGATTATTATGACGACGTAGGGCACCGTCCTCGGCATGTCGGAGCCGACGGCCGTGTCCTCCCCGAACATGTCGGTCTGCGTGAAGGAAGGGCGGTGGTTGAAGTCGTAGATGTTCTTGACCTTCGCCCTTGCGAAGAGCTTGAGGCGCTTTTCCATCTCTACGACCGCCCATTGCAGCGAGAAGACGACCTTCATGTTGTCGGTTATAACGGGGACTATGAGATGCGGCAGCGAGGCGTACGCCGTGAACTCTACGCTCTTGGGGTCGACCATTATGAGCTTGAGCTCTTCCGGGGTCTTCGTCATGAGAAGGCCGTTTATGATGGCGTTCAGGCAGACGGACTTGCCTTGGCCTGTCGCGCCTGCGACGAGCATGTGCGGCATAGAAGCGAGGTCGGCTACGAGATCGCGGCCGGCCGCGTCCTTGCCGAACAGGAGCGGCAGCTCGCCCTTGAAGTTCTTCCACGTGTCGGACTCCACGATTTCGCGGAACATGATCCCGGCAGGCGCGCGGTTTGGCACTTCTATGCCGACGCACTCCTCGCCGGGGATCGGCGCCTCGATGCGCAGCGACACGGCGTGGAGGGCTCCCATCAGGTTGTCGGATATGTTCGTGACGGCGGAGTAGCGGATTCCCTGCGCGAGCTTAAGGGCGTATTTCGTCACGACCGGGCCTTCCACGGTGTAGTCCAGCTCCGCGTCGATTCCGAATATCTTCAGGGTGTCTATTAGCTTCTTCGCCATCTCCCCGACGTCGCCATGGTCGGCCTTCGACTTTTTCAGGGGGTTGAGGAGGCTTATCGGCGGCAACACGTACGGCCCCTTGTCGGCGGCTTCTGATCCAGCCTCTGCATTCTCGGCCCTGGGCGCTTCTTTAGGTGCCTCCCTGACCGCTTCCCTCGCGGCTTCCTTCGCCGCCTTTGCGGCCTCCTTTTCGGCCCGCTTCTGCTCCTTTTCCTCGAGCTTTCTGGCCTTCGCGAGGCGCTTCATCTCCTCTTTCTGGCGCTTGACTTCCTCCTTCGCGAGGAGCGCCGCGCGATACCCTTCGGCTTCCGCCATGCGGCTGCCCGCAAAAGCCGGGTCGTCTGTCCTGCCTGCCGGCGGCATCCCCATCCCCGGGCTTCTGGCGCATGCCCATTCGAAGATGGCCTTGAAGAACGCCGCGAGGTTGTGCAAGCCGACGGCGGCGACGAGAGAAAGCGTCATCGCCATCACCGCGATGATGGAAGACCCGAAGTCCGACAAAAGCGGCGAGAGGGCCCGCGTCATGATGAGATGCCCCGTCGCGCCTCCTGAGTCCGGGATGTTGACCGCCCGCGACAGCGCGTCAATCGGGCCGCCCCTGCCGCCAAGCACCTGGAGAAGGCACGACGACGACACGAGGAACACGAAGAACCAGAGCCCGCGCCGCCATGCGCGCATGCGGCGGCCGCGCACGATGCATATTCCGGCGACTACGCATATCGCCGGCACGATCCATATGGCGAGGCCGAACCCCATGTAGCCGTAGTAGGCAAATCCGTCGCCAAGGGCCCCGATCCAGTTGGAGTGCGGCATGGGCGGCGAGCAGAGCGACGGCATCGCGCGCCAGTCATATGTAAGGAGCGCCGCAAGCGGAAATAGCGCAAGCGGAAAGAGTATCCATGCTAAAGCATGGCGGCGCCTGTCGCCGTCAGCGGGGCTGGAGGATTGTTCTGTCATTTCCTGTTTTCTGTATCGATTCTGTCTTCAGCATGTGGTATATGGCTATTGCGAGCGCAAGCGCAAGAAGCTTCAGTCCCCAGTTCCCTCCCCTGAGCCTAAGCGGGTTTTTCATTTCTTCTGCGGCCCTTTCCTGATGAGACGTTCGAAGACCTTTGCCAAGAACTTGTTTCCGCGGCGGTGCTCCGATGGCATCGCCTTGGATATCCACCGTATGAGCGACTGCTCGGCTGTCGGCCCGGAGCAGCGCAGAAGCCTGCCGTTGTGCGCGACAGACACGTTGCCGGTCTCCTCCGAAACCACTACCACCAGCGCGTCCGTCTCCTCGGAAAGCCCGGCCGCGGCCCTGTGCCGCAGACCGTGCCCGACGAGCTCCGGGTTGTTGGAGACCGGGAATACGCAATGCGCGGCGGAAATGTGCCCGTTGCGCATCGTAAGCCCGCCGTCGTGCAGCGGGAGGGGAGGCGTGAATATGCATTTTGCAAGCTCGAGCGAAAACCTCGCGTCAAGCCTTATGCCTGTCTCTTCGTAGCCGCGCAGCGATATGCCGCGCTCGAAGGCGATGAGCGCCCCGGTCTTGGCGGCGGCGAGCTTCATTATGGCGTCTGTCACGTATTCGGGCGTCGCCGCGCCGGATGCGTCGAACTTCGGTTTTTCGAACGTGCCGAGCGCGCCTACCTGCGAGAGGACTCGGCGGATCTCCGGCTGGAATATGACGACGGTCGAAATGGCGAGATAGACGAGAAGGGCCCGCAGTATGATCGAAAGCACGTCGAAATGGAATACGTACGTGAAGGCGGCCATGGAAGCGGCCAGGATCCCGACCCCCATGAGGACCTGCCCGAAGCGCGAGCCCTTGGCGGCCTTTAGTATGGAATATATCACGAGGTACAGTATCAGGATCTGCACCACGGCCGAGACGTTTATTCCGGAGGGGATCGTCACTGTCCTTCTCCCCCCTTGATTATGGCCTCTACGTCGCGCCCGTCTATCGTCTCCTTCTCGAGGAGCGCCTTTGCGAGCGCTTCGAGCCTTTCGCGGTTTTCGCCGATGATCCTCTTCGCGTCTGCGTAGGCCTCGTCGATGAGCGACTTCACCTCCGCGTCAATTTCGCGCGAAGTCTCCTCGCTGAACGCGGGCGAGAGGTCGTCCCCCGTGAACCTCGACGGCTCCAGGAACGCCTGGAAGCCGAACCTTTCGCTCATGCCGTAGCGGCAGATCATGTCGCGGGCGATCGTCGTCGCCTGGGCGATGTCCTGGCTGGCGCCGGTCGATATGTCGTCCGTGAACATCTCCTCGGCGATGCGCCCGCCGCAGCATATGCGCATCTCGGCGAGGAAGTGGCGCTTCGTGCGGTTGAGGACGTCCTTCTCCGGCAGGGCCATCGTGGAGCCGAGGGCTCGGCCGCGCGGGATGATCGTAACCTTGTGGAGGGGGTCTGCGTCCGGCAGCAGGACCTGCAGGATGGCGTGGCCCGCTTCGTGCCAGGCCGTCGTCTCGCGGTCTTTCTGCGAATATCCGGCGGACTTCCTCTCGCGCCCCCAGATCACCTTGTCCCTCGCCTCGTCGAGAGTCGCCATGTCAACGCCGTCGAGCTTTTTCCTCACGGCGAGGAGGGCGGCTTCGTTGAGGAGGTTCGCAAGGTCTGCGCCCGAGAAGCCCGGGGTGCCGCGGGCGACGCGGTCGAGGTCGGCGTCCTTTGCGAACGATATCTTCTTGCCGTGGAGCTCGAGAATCTCGCGCCTGCCCTTGAGGGTCGGAAGCTCCACGACGACCTGGCGGTCGAAGCGGCCCGGCCTTAGAAGGGCGTTGTCGAGGGTGTCGGGGCGGTTTGTCGCCGCAATGACGATCACGCCCTCGTTGGCGTCGAAACCGTCCATCTCCACGAGCATCGTGTTTAGGGTCTGCTCGTAGGCGTGCTGGCCGCCTATCGCGCCCGCCCCCGTCCTCTTCTGGCCTATGGAGTCGATCTCGTCGATGAACACGATGCACGGCGCGCGCTTCTTGGCCTCGGCGAACATGTCGCGCATCCTGCTCGCGCCAACGCCGACGAACATCTCCTCGAAGTCGCTGCCGCTCATCGCGAAGAACGGAACCTTCGCCTCGCCGGCAATCGCCTTTGCGAGAAGGGTCTTGCCCGTGCCGGGCGGCCCTACGAGCAGCACGCCCTTGGGGATGCGCCCGCCGAGCTTGTTGAACGACGACGGATCCTTGAGGAAGTCCACGATTTCCTCCACTTCCTCCCTGGCCTCGTCGATTCCAGCGACGTCGTTGAAGGTGATCTTCTTCTTGTTCTCGATGTTGTTGAGGATCTTCGCCTTGGACTTGCCGAACCCGAACATCCCGCCGCCTCCGCCAACCTTCCTATAGAAGAGCCAGTAGAAAAGCGCCATGAACCCGAAGAAAAAGAGAAGCTGCATCACGAAAGGCGATATCGCGCTTCTCCTTTCGCGCACCTCGACCTTCACCGAGTTGTTGAGGAGGTCCGACATCGTCGCCTCGTTCTCGCCCGGCACAAGTTTCACCCTGTATGGCCTCTTCTTCGGAGCTCCCTTTTCGTCAAGCTCGTCGCTTTCGATTTCGCCGGTGAAATACGTCTCTCCCTCGTCGCGGTCGAATACCCTTACGACGGGCTCTGCGAGCTTGCCCTGCTCCATCGCCTGATAGAACTCGAGAAGCGTGATTTCCTTCGTAGCCTCAATGCCAGGAGCCGCCTTGTACATGGATAGGAACACTGCGGCGACAAGCACGATGATGAGCCACGAACGCCAAGCCTGGTTGGATTGTTTTGCCATAAGGTGAATTATACCAAATTCCGAGCCGTTTTTACATATCAATATAACAAATCGCAAATCCGGTATTTGACATTGGAACGTGGATTTTGATAAAATACATAGAATCTGGCTTTTCGTGGAGGGGTTCTCCACAAGGAAAGCGGACATTCCAGACCGCCGCGAAGGGCGCGGCGGCAGGAGAGGAAGGTAGAAATGGACAAATACGCAGTACTCGAAACCGGCGGCAAGCAGACGCTTGTCAAGGTCGGTCAGAAGATCGAGATTGAAAAGATCGCGGTCGAAGTCGGGCAGGACGCGGAGTTGACCACGGTTCTCGCGGTCTCCGACGGTTCTTCCCTCAAGGTTGGAGCCCCCTATGTGGAGGGCGCCAAGGTCGTTCTTTCCGTTGACGGCGTCGTCAAGGGCAAGAAGGTCTTGAATTTCAAGGCGAAGCGCCGCAAAGGCAGCCGTCGCCTCGTCGGCCACCGCCAGCAGCTGACGGTCGCCACGGTCAAGGAAATCGCGTAAGGAGGGTTTAGAAAATGGCTACTTCCGCATCAGCCCGCAACGGCCGCGATTCCAATCCGAAATACCTCGGAGTCAAGGCCTATGACGGCCAGTTCCTTAAGGCCGGCTCGATCATCGTCCGCCAGCGCGGAACGAAGATACACCCCGGCAAGAACGTCGGCCTCGGCCGCGACTTCACGCTTTTCGCCCTCAAGGACGGCAAGGTGAAGTTCATCAAGGACGGCAAGTTCGTCACCATCGAAGAAGCTGCAAAGCAGTAATTTAGGAGGTTTTGTCATGGGTACAGGTCGTACACTACGCAAGGAATCGCATGTTCGCCCTTGCAAGACGCCGGCGGGCAAGGCCCGCAAGTCCAAGGCCCAGCGCGCCCGCCTCGTGAAGATGGGCATGCCGGCCGACAAGGTGGCGGCGATGGGCACCGAGGACGTCCGCGTTCTCGTGCAGCGCCCGACGCTTGTCAAGAAGCTCGTCGCCAAGGCGAAGTAACATGAAATTCGTCGGCTGTTCCGTGCCGGAACGGTTTGTGAATCCCCTCTTCGAGGTTTTCGACGGAGGGGATTTTGCTCTTTCCAGCTACAGGGACGTCGAGGAAGACCTCGCGCAGCTGCGCATCTACCTTGAAGACGGAAGCGAGGGCTCCGTCGCGGCGGCGCGCTCCCTCCTTGCCTCCGCCCTCGAGACCGTTGGCGCGGAGGCGAAGGTCGAAACCGGCGAGATCGCGGACGATGACTGGAAGTTCGCCTATCGCCGCCATTTCAAGATAGAGCCAATCGGGGCGAACCTCCTCATAGTGCCGGCGTGGGAGGCAGATCGCAAGCGGATCGTGATCGACCCCGGGCTTGCGTTCGGGACAGGCCGGCACGAAACGACTCGCGCGTGCCTTGAATACATCGACGAACTTTTCGGGTCTGGCGCTCGTGGCAAGAGCTTTCTCGACATGGGCTGCGGGAGCGGCATACTCTCCATAGCCGCGGCGAAGCTCGGCGCTTCAGTCTCTTCCGGATTCGACATAGACCCTGTCGCGGTGGAGGCGGCGGAGGCGAACGCGGGGGCAAATGGCGTTACCGTCAGCTACAGGAGGTTCGCGCTCGGCAAGCGCTCCGCCGACCTGCCTGACATTCTCTCAAGGGGCAAATACGACGTTGTCGCGGCAAACATTCTTGGGCCGCTCCTCATAAAGTTCGTCGACGAGATAGTGCCGTTCGTCGGCGAAAGCCTAATAATCTCCGGCATTCTCTCCGAGGCATACGAGGAGGTCCTTGCTGCGTATTCGCTTCGCGGGCTTGAGGAATGCTCAAGAAAGACCGTCGGGGAGTGGACGACTGGACTTCTTCGCTTCAAGTAAGGAAAGGCATGTAAAATGAAAATCGCGCTTTTGGCGGCATACTTCGTTACTCTTCTCTGGATTGGCTTCAAATGCCGCAAGGGGGCGGGCTCCGTGGATGGATTTGTCCTCGGCGGTCGCTCCGTCGGCGCATGGCTTACGGCGTTTGCCTACGGCACAAGCTACTTCTCTGCGGTGGTTTTCGTCGGGTATGCGGGCCAGTTCGGCTGGCGCTACGGCATATCCGCTACGTGGGCCGGCATCGGCAACGCCCTAATAGGCTCGCTTCTTGCGTGGGTGGTGCTTGGAAGGCGCACGCGCCTTCTCACGCAGCATCTCGACTCTTCCACGATGCCTGAGTTCTTCGGGCGGCGCTTCGACTCGAAGGCCCTCAAGATCGTGGCCTCCGCCATCATATTCGTCTTTCTCGTGCCTTACACCGCGTCGCTCTACAACGGGCTTTCGCGGCTTTTCGGGATGGCGTTTTCGATTGACTACTCCGTCTGCATAGTGCTCATGTCGGTTCTTACCGCCGTGTACGTCATCGCCGGCGGATACCTCGCGACTGCGGTAAACGACTTCATACAGGGCATGATAATGCTCGTCGGGCTTGTCGCGGTAATTGCCGCGGTGCTGCTTTCGAAGGGAGGGTTCGCCGCGTCGCTCGACGCGCTTGCGAGAGTATCCGACTCGTCAGTCTCCACGGCGCCCGGCATCTTCGCCTCGTTCTTCGGCCCCGACCCCTTAAGCCTTCTCTTCGTCGTGATCCTCACGTCGCTTGGAACATGGGGCCTTCCCCAGATGGTGCAGAAGTTCTACGCCATCAAGAACGAAGACGCGATCAGGAAGGGCACGGTAATCTCCACCGTCTTCGCGTTCATCATCGCGGGCGGATGCTACTTCCTCGGCGGTTTCGGCCGCATATTCTGCGATCCCTCCGACGTCGCGGCGAACGGCTTCGACTCGATAATCCCGGCGATGCTTTCGCACCTCGGCCCCGGGCTGATCGCGCTTACGGTCATCCTCGTCCTCTCGGCCTCGATGTCAACGCTTTCGTCTCTCGTGATAACGTCGGCTTCGACGCTCACGAGCGACTTCCTGAAATCGACGGTTGCGAAGAAGCTCTCTCCGAAGGGCGAAGTCCTCTGCATCCGCCTTTTCGTAGTGGTGTTCATCGCGATATCCGCGGTGATTGCGATAATGCAACACAAGAGCTCCGTGACGTTCATCGCCCAGCTTATGGGCATTTCGTGGGGCGCGCTTGCCGGCAGCTTCCTTGCGCCGTTCCTCTACGCGCTCTACTGGAAGGGCGCGACGAAGGCCTCCTGCTGGGCGTCGTTCGCGTTTGGGTCCGGCCTCATGGTCGTAAACATGCTGTGGAGGCCGCTCCTCCCTGAAATCCTGCGCTCGCCGATAAACGCGGGCGCCGTCGCCATGCTCGCCGGCTTTGCGATAGTGCCGCTTGTCAGCCTGCTCACGAGGGCTCCGGACCGCCGGTTCACCGACAAGCTCTTCGATTGCTACGACCGCCCGCGGCAGGTTCCGGCAAAGTCCGACCTCGGCTAAGGCTGCGTCACCTCTCCGCCGTCGCGTCGGGGCATCCCAACTACGGCGCGGGTGTCGCCCGATCCGTACGCTACGGGAGTCGCATCACCGCCTCGCACGTAAGTCTATATGACGTGACGAGCCATTCCCCTCACCGAAATACGCCGCGTCAAGCGAAACAACTCCGGCGGT
>JBGUVV010000339.1:0-2583 GCA_045220525.1 Kiritimatiellia bacterium | reverse complement strand
GCCCGACCGCGAGGTGCGCGAGTGCGAGGCCGACTTTCGGTCCGGCGACCGCATCATCCTCAGCTCGGACGGCGTGACGCAGTCCGGCCTTGGCGTCAGGAAGGACATGAAGTTCGGCTGGCGGCGTTCGGGCGTGCTCAGCTTCGCATGCGAGAGGATCGCCGCCGACCCAGACATTTCGGCGAGGGACCTGAGCGAGGCCATCGCGCGGAAGGCGCTCAATCTCACGCCGAACGGATGCAAGGATGACATCAGCTGCGTAGTCTGCTACCTGCGCCACCCGCGCGTGATGCGCATCCTCACGGGCCCTCCGTTCTACAAGGAGCACGACGCGGAGTACGCCCGCCAGGCGACGCTCGGGTTCGACCACGTCGTCGTTTGCGGCGGCACGACCGCGAACATCATGGAGCGCGAGCTTGGCGTCAAGGTGAAGGTGAAGCTCTCCGACATGCGGACGTCGGGCGGGCTTCCGCCCGTCGGCACGATGGAAGGCGTGGGCATCGCGACGGAGGGCATCCTCACGCTCGGGCGCGTCCTCACGGCACTCGAGCAGATGCGTCCGGCGGAACGCGAACCGGCGGCAGCGCGGGCGATTCTCGAGCGGATGATGCGCCACGACAGGATCGAGTTCGTGATCGGCACGAAGGTGAACGAATCGCACCAGGACCCGAACGTCCCGCAGGATCTCGAGCTCCGCCGCAGCGTCGTCAAGCGCATCGCCGCCGCTCTCGAAAAGAACTACCGCAAGAAAGTCACGATCGATTACTACTGAAATCTGTTATAATATAGGCCTATTATGATGCATGGAAGCCAACGGCTACGTCAATAGAAGAAAACGAAAGAGAGAACTTCATGGATAAGATAAAGGTAGAGATATGCTGTGGAACCGCCTGCTACCTGCTGGGGGCGGCGAACCTCATGTCGATCGAGGATGAGATTCCAGCCGAGTTCCGCGACAAGGTCGAGATCGAGGCGCGCACATGCCTGGAGCTGTGCGAGAAGGAGAACCTCGGCGGCGCGCCGTACGTTCGGTTCAACGGCGAGGAGATCATGGCGCAGGCGACGAGCGAGAAGGTCCTCGCGCGCATCGAGGAACTGGTCGGAGGGGCCGCCTGACATGCTGAACGGATCGACTTTCATCCGCCGCGAGCTGATGATCCGCATCGTGCGCGCGTTCGACGACGGTAGCCTTGAGACGGAGCTTGACCAGATTCCGATCAAATTGAGGCCGAAGAACTCGGTCGCGTCACGCTGCTGCGTATACCATGATCGCGCAATTCTCAAGTACAGGCTGATGGCGCTTCTGGGCGTGTCCGTCGAGGACGAAACGGACGAGTCGAAGTCGCTCGCCGCCTATTACGCGGAGAAGGCGTGGGGCGGCTGGACGAACGACGCCAAGCCTAAGACGCCGCTCAGCGTGTGCGGGCCCGCGTGCAGCGGCTGTCCGGACGCCAAGGTCGTCTCCACGCCCAACTGCCGCGGCTGCTTCGCGCGTCCGTGTGTGTACAACTGCCCGAAGAAGGCGATCTCCATCGTCGGCGGGCAGTCCGTGATCGACCAGTCGCTCTGCATCAAGTGCGGCAAGTGCATAACTGCCTGCCCCTACCACGCGATCGTCAAGACGTCCGTTCCGTGCGAGGACGCCTGCCCCGTCGGCGCGATCCGCAAGAACGAGCATGGCGTCGCGGAGATCGACTTCGCGAAGTGCATCTTCTGCGGAAAGTGCTTCGCGGCGTGTCCGTTCGCGGCGGTGATGGAGCGCTCGCAGCTCGTGGACGTGCTTGCGGCGATGAAGCGCGGCGAGAAGCTCGTCGCCATGATCGCGCCCGCCGCCGAGAAGCAGTTCCCCGGAAAGATCGAGCAGCTGCTCGCCGCGTGCGCCAAGGCGGGATTCGGCGACGTGATGGAGGTCGCCCTCGGCGCGGAGAGGACGACGGAGCACGAAACCGCCGAGTTCATCGAGCGCATGGAGAAGGATCCGAAGACGTTCATGACGACCTCGTGCTGCCCCGCCTGGGTGAACCTTGTCGGCAAGCACCTTCCGGCGCTCGTGGACCACGTCTCGCTCACGCCGAGCCCCATGGTGTACGCACGCGAGATGGTCAAGGCGAAGGATTCGAACGCAAAGACCGTGTTCATCGGCCCGTGCGTCGCGAAGCGCAGCGAGGCGCGGCGAAAGGACGTCGATTACGTCCTCTCCTTCGAGGAGCTTGGCGCGATCCTCGCCGGACGCAAGATCGACGTCATCGCCTGCGAGCCGTGGCCCGTGGAGCGTCCCGCCAACCCGACGGCGCGCAACTACGCGCGCAGCTGCGGCGTGACGGACGCCGTGCTGACGGAGGCGACCTCGAAGATCCCCGGCTTCAAGCTCGACGCGAAGCAGATCAACGGCATCGACCGCAAGACGTGCGCGATGGTGAAGCTGTACGCCGCCGGGAAGATGCCTGTGAACTTCCTCGAGGTGATGGCGTGTCCGGGTGGCTGCCAGAATGGCCCCTGCTCGCTGGCCTGACAGACAGACTCTCCGAAACGCCAGTGCGCTGACATGTGGTTCTTTCTGGTCTTTTTCCTGACGCTCGGACC
>JBGUVV010000338.1:0-34570 GCA_045220525.1 Kiritimatiellia bacterium | reverse complement strand
GACGGCTACGGGTGGCATCCTCTCTGCGTCTCGCTGCCGGGGATCGTCCTCGGCGGCAACATGATGACGGCGGGGAAGTCCGCGGCGAAGATGGACCTCGAGAAGGACCTCTGCTCGGTGATGGACCTTCCGTGCGGAGGGCTCCTCCAGAAGCTTGGCACCCTCTACCTCCGCGGCGGCGCGCTGCGCGCGGACTCGTCGGAGTTTTTTAACATCCTCGCGGGCGACGCCGGATACTCGCGCCATCCGGGAATCACCCAGTTCGTGCTCGACGAGATATCCGGGATATGCCGCGGCGTGCGCATCGCCCTGGAGCGGTGGACCGACCGCAGCGAGTGGGCGCGGGAAATCTCCTACGCGGCGCTTCTACTTGACTGCGCCTGCCATCGCCGCAACGAGGCGATGCTCAGGGAGCTTCGCGACGAGCACGGGAGGATATGGCGGCTACGCTGCGAACCTGAGGGGAGGGTGGAGTCGCTTTCAAGGTTCCCGCGTTTCTGAGCCTTTTCCCGCTGCCGCCAGGAGGCCGGAAGTGACTTGGGGGGGGGATTGCGTCTTTTTGCGCACTATGGTATAATCACCATCAAATGGCGAAGTCTCGTAAATTGAAATACCGCAGGATTCTCCTGAAGCTTTCGGGAGAAGTCCTTGGAAACAAGTCCACGGGCGAGTGCATAGACCCGGAAAAGCTCGCTTTTATGGCTGAACGCGTCAAGAAAATCCACGCGATGGGCTGCGAGATAGGCATTGTGCTGGGCGGCGGCAACATCTTTCGCGGGCTTTCCGGCGCAGGCAAGGGCGTCAACAGGGTGACTGGCGACTCCATGGGAATGCTCGCCACGATCATAAACGCCCTTGCCATGATGAACGCTTTGGAGTCGATTGGAGTGCCGACGCGCGTCATGACCTCGATAGAGATGCCCAAGCTGGCGGAGCCGTTCATACAGCGGCGCGCGCTTCGCCACCTCGAGAAGGGGCGCGTTGTCATTTTCGGCGGCGGGACGGGCAACCCCTACTTCTCCACCGATTCTGCCGCCGCGCTAAAGGCGAGCGAAATCGGCGCCGAGGCCCTTCTCAAGGCGACGAAGGTCGATGGCATCTACACGGCGGATCCGAAGAAGGACCCGAGCGCACGCAAGTATTCGTCTCTAAAATACGAGACTGCGCTCGAAAAGCGCCTGAAGGTAATGGATTCGGCGGCTTTTGCGCTTTGCATGGACAACAACATCCCCATCGTGGTCTTCGACTTCTTCGACCCGTCGGCGCTCGAAGGCGTCGTCGCAGGCCGGACGGTGGGAACAATCGTGAGCTGAAATCCCGAGCGGGAAAAGGAAAACGGAGGAACGCAGATGGAAACGGTAAGTGAAGTCCTGAACGACACGGTTTCGAAGATAGGCAAGAGCTTCGACGCCCTCAAGCAGCAATTTGCGGGGCTGCGCACGGGAAAGGCGTCGCCCGCTATGGTCGATCAGATCAAGGTTGACTACTACGGGGCGCCGACTCCGATCAAGAACCTCGGGACAATCTCGACCCCGGAGCCGCGGCAGATCAAGATAACGCCGTTCGACCCCACGGTGATCGACGCGATGAACAAGGCGATACTTGCCGCGAACATCGGCGTGACGCCTCAGACGGACGGCAAGGTCCTTCGCATTACCGTGCCTGAGCTCAACGAGGAGCGCCGCAAGGAGATCGTGAAGGTGGCGAAGACGCAGGCCGAGGCCCAGAAGGTCGCCATGCGCAACGTCCGCCGCGACGCCAACGACATGGTGAAGAAACTTGAAAAGGACAAGAAGATTTCCGAGGACGACCTCAAGCAGGGGCTTGAGAAGATCCAGAAGGCCACTGACGATGGCATTGCGAAGATCGATGCCGAGCTCAAGGCCAAGGAATCCGAGGTGATGGCTGTTTGACGCACGGAGGGATGATATGGCAGACGATGTCGAGATGACGCCCGTTGCGGAGGAGCCTCCAAAGGCGAATCCCCTTGTTAAGCCGACTGTTCCCGGCGGAACGGTCAAGCTGACGCCTGCAGTGCGCAAGCCGGTGATTGGCGGAACGCAGACTGGCCTCAAGCCGGGGCTCAAGCTGCCGCCAAAGCCGGGAGCTACCGTTTCGGCGCTCAAGCCGGGCCTCAAGCTGCCGCCCAAGCCAGGCGCGACTGTTTCGGCGCTCAAGCCGGGGCTCAAGCTTCCTCCCAAGCCGGGAGCTACGGCTTCGGCGCTCAAGCCCGGTCTTAAGCTTCCTCCCAAGCCCGTCATCCACAAGCCAGGTGCGGCTCCTACGCCAGCGCCGCTCCCGAAGCCCATTGCGCCTGCTGCGGCAGCCCCCGTGGTGGGCGTGGATTCGCAGGGCGTTGGCAAGTTGCCCACCGTCGAGGCGAAGGCGATTTCCCGTGAAGAGGCGGCCGCCGCGCCTGCGCCTGTCGCAGAGGCAAAGCCGCTTGAAGCCCTTCAGAGCGTCACCCAGAAGCTCAAGGGCATAACCCAGCCCATTCCCCAGCAGGCGATTCTCCGCAAGACTGGAATAATCGCCGAGGGCGCGGTTACGGAGGCGCAGAAGGAAGCCGCCAAGCACAAGACTGCGCGAATCTCCCTCTCCGACGCGATGGGCGTGGCTCCCGTGAAGGACGAGCACGCGCCGATGAAGACGATTCGGATAAAGCGCCCCGTCAACATACCGGGGTCAACCGCCAGCCTTACGCCAGTTGCAAAGCCGGCAGATGCCGCGGCGAACGCCGCCGAGCCTTCCGCCCCTGCCGCGGAGGCGCCTGCTTCGACTGACGCTTCGACGAGCCTCACGCAGCGCAAGACGCTCAAGATAACGCGCCCTGGCGGCGCAGTGCGGCCTGCCGGAAAGTTCGGGATCAAGAAGCCCGCGATGGCTGCGGCCAAGCCTGCGGCGGCGCCTTCCGGCGGCGACGTCCCGGATGTCGCCGACGTAGCGGACATTCCCGACATCCCGTCCACGCTGCCGCCTGTTCCGAACGCATCGGCTTCAGTCGATTCGACGCCAAGCTGGGTGTATGCGCTTTCTTCGGTAGTGCAGGCTGCTGCTGTCGTGATGATGGGCGCGCTTGCGTTCTTCCTCTACCAGAACACGCAGACGCTCTACTTTTAGGGCTTGATCGCTGCTTGAGGAGATGAGGGTGTCTGCCTGGGGCAGGTCAACTTCTGTAATGAAGGCGACGGCGCTCGAGATACTCTCCGAGCCTGTCACGCTCCTCATCCTGCTCTCTTCGATTGCCCTCGCGGTCCTGGCGCCGGCATTCCACTACCACCAGTTCGGCGAACCTACGCGCATGGCCCGTGACGCCGGCTTTTCGGCTGTCTTTACCGGCGGGACTGTCCTTGCCGTCTTTGCGACCATAAGGTCGTTCCGCAGGGAGATCGAGACGGGGACGGTCGAGATGGCCCTTGCGCACCCGATTTCAAGGGGCGTGTTCTTTGTCGCAAAGGCGTCTGGGGCGTTCGTGGCGTGCTTTGTCTTCGCCCTTGCCGTCTTCTGTGTTTCCCTCGTGACTGTCGCCGGAGCCGCCATCGGGGGCGCTGCCGCAGAGCAGTCGGGCGGTATTGCGCGCATATGGGGGCCATGCGTTGCCGCCGGCGTTGCAGTGATGGTGCTGCCGCTTGTCGCCGCCGCCGCCGCCAACAGGTTCTTCAGGTTCCGTTTCGTCCTTGCATCTACCGTCATGGCCGCGGCAATGGCCTTGGCGTCTGCGGCCTGGGCGCTCTCGCTTGCCTATGAAGTCGTAGCCCCGTATTTCCTCGCCGCGCTGCCGCTTGTCGCGTTCACGGCGCTTTTCGTCTCCGCGTCGGCCGCGTTTGCCGTGCGCTTCAGGGCGAACGTTGCTGCCGCATGCTCTGGCGTCCTGTTCGCGGCCATGCTCCCGTTTGCCGGGAACTACTATCTTTCAGACGCGCTCTCCGCCGGAGGTTCCGTTTCGTGGGTTGGCGCGGCTTTGCCGTTTGCGGCGGCCATTCCGGCGATTGCCGCGTTTATTCTGTTGGGGATTGGATGGACAGCGGAAAGAACATAGTTGAGCTGCGCAACGTCAGCCGGACGTTCCGCGATTTCTGGCTTAGGCCGACCGTCAAGGCGGTGGACGGCCTCACGCTCGACGTGAGGCGAGGCGAGGTGTTCGGGCTCCTTGGACCCAACGGATCAGGGAAGTCCACCACGATAAAGATGATCCTCGGCCTTTTGAGGCCGAGTGGCGGCGAGGTTTCCCTCTTCGGCCTTTCCCCTCGTTCCGTCGAGGCGCGTAAGAGGCTTGGGTATCTTCCGGAGCTCAGCTACCTCCATCCATTCCTCACCGCTCGCGAGACATTGATGTACTATGCGGGACTTTGCGGGCTCGGGCGCTCAGAGGCAAGGGAGCGCACGGCGCAGCTCATGGCGATGGTAGGCCTTGAAGATGCGGCTTCTCGTGTCGTCTCCGGGTTCTCGAAGGGGATGTCGCGCAGGGTGGCGCTCGCGGCGTCTCTTGTGGGCAAACCCGATCTTCTCGTCCTTGACGAGCCGACTTCCGGCCTTGATCCCGTATCCACCAAGGAGGTCAAGACCCTCATCAAGGCGTTGAGCGCCGGCGGGATGACGATTCTCATGACGTCGCACCTCCTTGCCGACGCAGAGGACGTATGCGACCGCGTCGTGATCCTCAACCACGGCAAGTCGGTTGCGGAAGGGCGCGTAGCCGACCTTGGAACGAGCCTTGAGGAGTTCTTCCTTGCGAAGGTCGGAGACGTAGAGCATTTCCGCTTGGCGCCCTTTCTTTCGCAGGAGTCTCGCCGGTGAGGGGCTTTGTCGAGATATTCAAGCTTGAGGCGACGTCCCTCGTCCGTTCAAAGACGTTCGCCATGCTTCTTGCGGCCTCGGCGGCGTGGATAGCTGTCGTAGCTTTCACCGCAACTGGCGACGGCACTGTCGATGGAGCGCGGGAGGTCTTCGTCAGGTACTCGCTCGGCGGCGTGTTTTCGCTGCTCGTAGTGGCTCTTCTTTCCTCGGCCACGGGGGCCATTGCGAGCGAGAGGGCGGCAAGCAGACTCCAGCTTTCCATGGTCCGCCCGGTCCGGTATTTTTCGATTGCGCTCGCAAAGGCGTCGGCGCTCACCGCATGCGTGGCGGTCGTGCTGGCCTTAGCCGCCGTTGCGGTATGCTTTCGCACGGGGGTCTCCGAGCGGTGCAGCCATGTGCTCAAGCCCGTCATGCCCTCGCCGCGCGAAGAGGCGGAGGCGATGTACAAGACTTATATGGCGGATCCCAACACTCCTGCGGCCGTCAAGAATGCGGGCAAGGCGGTCGTCGTCCGCATTCTCGCCAACAGGGCGATAGACAGGTACGACACCGTCGGGACTAACGAAACGGCGACATGGCGATTTTCCATCCCGGAGGACATCGCCTCCGATGCCTCGTCTGCCGGTCTTGCCGTGCGCGCGAGATTCACCAACAGGTTCGACATGCGCGACGAAGTGCGCGGCGTTTTTAGCATGGGCGGGCTTAGCGGCGTTGCGAGCAACATGACGCAGGCCGTCGTAAAGGTTCCGCTTGTCGGCAGTGCGCCTGCTGGCGACGAGCTCTCCTTCAGGAACCTCGGCGCGTCCGCTCTAATGTTTCGTCCCCGCAGGGACGTCGAGCTGCTCGTCCCTGCAGATTCGTTCCTCATGAACCTCGTAAGGGCGTGTCTGGAGCTTGTGGCGATACTGGCGCTAGTCGTCTCGTTCGGCATCTTCCTTTCGGCGTCTCTTGGAAGGCCTGTCGCGCTCTTCGTCGCGATGGTTTTCCTCATCGTGGCTGAAATGAGCCCGAGCGTGGTGGAGCAGTATCCCGACGAACTCGAGACTAATGCATCCGACCGCATAGGACTTGTCATGACTCGCTTCATAGAAAAGGTGACAAGGCCTGTCTCGTCGCTTAACCCTGTTGAGCGGCTTGCGACCGATTCCTGCGTGGAGGCAGACGAAGTCGCGGGCGCAGTCGCCCTCGATTTCATCGCCGTCCCCGTGCTCCTTGCCCTCGTTGCGGCGTTCGTAATGCCGCGCAAGCAGGATTGATCAGGATGCGCGAGACTCGAGCGCAACCCTCAGCGAACCTATCTTTGCCGCAGTGTTGACGATGGAGGGGTCGCCGGGCTCCTGCGCTCCGACGATTGCGTCTGAGGCTGTTGCGTGCAGCCACGTTGCCGAGCAGGCCGCGAGATACGCATCCTTGATGTATGCCCATCGCGCCGCAATGACGCCTGAAAGAAGGTCTCCCATCCCTCCCATTGCCATGAAGGGGTTCCCGGCCTCGCATGTGAACATGCGTCCGTCTGGCCCTGCAACCAATGTGTGCGGCCCTTTGAGGACGCAGATCGCGCGGTAGCGCTCGGCAATCCTTTTGGCGGACCCGGCTCGGTCTTTTTGCACGGCGCTGGATTCGCAGCCAAGGAGTCTCGCTGCCTCGCCCTCGTGCGGGGTGAGGATGATTTCGGCGTCTTCCGCGTTCTCTTCGGGAAGCGCCAAGAGGCCGTCGGCATCAATTACAAAACGTTTGCAAGGCCCCTTGAGCGTATTGGAAACGAGCGCCTGTGTTGCCTTTGAAGCGCCAAGCCCCATGCCTATTGCAATGACATCTGCCTTTGGCGGAATGAACGACAGAGTCTTTTCCATGAACGTTGCCTCCGGCACGAGTGCTCCTGCCGCGGCAAGCGACTCTTTCGGCGCCACGAGATGCACAAGGCCCGCCCCCGCGGCCCTTGCCCCAAGGGCGCATATCACGGGGGCGTGGACGAATCGCTCGGATCCTCCTATCACCGCTATGGTGCCGATAGAATACTTGTGCGCATCGTATGCCCTTTTAGGGAAAGCGCTAAGGATAGAAGAGGGTAGTTCCATATGAAAGTGAAGTATAGCAAAAACACGAACATCTTGAAAGTGGGACATGTTGTCGCGACAAGATGTCCCACTTTGCTTTTAGGCGGGTGGTTCTAAGTGGACGTGTCTCACATTCAGGGCGTGGCACGCCTTTTGCAATATAATTCTCGTCGCCACAGTAGGCGATGGAAAGATGAGGAAAATAAAATGGCAAAAGTTCTTGGAATTGATCTTGGCACGACCAACAGCTGCATGGCTGTAATGGAAGGCGGAGAGGCAACGGTAATACCTAACAAGGAAGGCGCCCGCACCACGCCTTCAATCGTGGCTTTCACGAAGACAGGCGAGATTCTCGTCGGCCAGGCGGCGAAGCGCCAGGCTGTCACGAACCCGAAATCCACAATTTACTCCATCAAGAGGTTCATCGGGCGCAGGTTCAGCGAAATGACAGATGAAATCAAGATGGTTCCCTATGAAGTCGTCGCGGCGCCGAACGGTGACGCGGCCGTCAAGGTGAACGACAAGGTCTATACGGCCCAGGAGATTTCCGCGATGGTTCTCCGCAAGCTGAAGGAAGACGCGGAGTCGTTCCTCGGCGAGAAGATCACCGAGGCGGTCATCACGGTTCCCGCGTACTTCAACGACCAGCAGCGCCAGGCGACGAAGGACGCCGGCAAGATCGCCGGTCTCGACGTGAAGCGCATCGTGAACGAGCCGACTGCGGCTTCGCTCGCCTACGGCCTCGACAAGAAGAAAAACGAGAAGATCGCGGTCTATGACTTCGGCGGCGGAACGTTCGATATCTCCGTCCTCGACATCGGCGACGGCGTCTTCGAGGTGAAGGCCACCAACGGCGACACGCACCTCGGCGGCGACGACCTCGACCAGTCGATCATGAAGTGGATGATCGAGGACTTCAAGGCCCAGCAGGGGATCGACCTCGGCTCCGACATGATGGCGCTCCAGCGCCTCAAGGAAGAGGCGGAGAAGGCCAAGTGCGCGCTTTCCACCGCGACCACCTACGACATCAACCTGCCGTTCATCACGGCGGACGCGAATGGCCCGAAGCACCTTGCGATGACGCTCACTAAGCAGAAGCTCGAGACGCTCACGATGGACCTCGTGAACCGCACGTCCGATCCGTGCCGCAAGTGCCTTGCCGACGCAGAGCTCTCTTCGGTCGATGAAGTCGTGCTTGTCGGCGGACAGACCCGCATGCCGCTCATCCAGGAGAAGGCGAAGTCGCACTTCGGCAAGGAGCCCCACAAGGGCGTGAACCCAGACGAGGTCGTCGCCATGGGCGCGGCGATTCAGGGCGGCATCCTCAAGGGCGAGGTGAAGGACGTCCTCCTCCTCGACGTGACGCCGCTTACGCTCGGCATCGAGACCCTCGGCGGCGTGATGACGCCCCTCATCGAGCGCAACACTACGATCCCGACGAAGAAGAGCCAGGTGTTCTCGACTGCTGCCGACAACCAGCCTGCCGTCACGATCGCGATCTTCCAGGGCGACCGCAAGATGGCGCGCGACAACAAGGCGCTCGGCAACTTCAACCTCGACGGCATCCCGCCCGCCCCGCGCGGCGTTCCGCAGATCGAGGTCACGTTCGACATCGACGCTAACGGCATCCTCAACGTCTCCGCTAAGGATCTCGGCACCCAGAAGGAGCAGAAGATCACGATTACCGCCGCTGGCGGTCTCTCGAAGGAGGAGATCGAGAAGATGCGCAAGGACGCCGAGGCCCACGCGGCAGAGGACGAGAGGCGCCACGAGGAGGTGGAGGCCCGCAACAAGGCCGACGGCCTCGCCTTCCAGGTCGAAAAGACCCTGAGGGAGTCCGGCGACAAGATCGCCGCCGACAAGAAGGCCCCTGTCGAGGCCGCCCTCAAGGAACTCAAGGACCTGCTCGCGAAGCAGCCTCCGGCCCCGATCGCCGACATCAAGGCGAAGGAGGACGCGCTCATGAAGGCGATGGAGCCTGTCGCGCAGGAGATGTACGCCTCCGCCCAGGCGGCGCAGGGCGCACAGGGCGGCGCTGGCACGCCTCCTCCCGGCGCGGGAACGCCTCCGCCGGGATCGCAGGGCGGCTCGTCCTCCGAAGCCGGCAAAGCCGCGAAGGGGAATGACGACGTCGTCGACGCAGACTTTACGATGAAGTAATGGAAAACTCCAACAACGGGTTTATAAAACAAAGCAACTGAAAGGAACAACAACAAATGAACATCAGACCACTCGGCGATCGCGTTCTCATTGAGCCGATCGAGGAAAAGGAGCAGACCGTCGGAGGAATCATCATCCCCGACTCCGCGAAAGAGAAGCCCATGCAGGGCAAGGTTCTTGCTGTCGGCAAGAAGCTCGACAAGGACGGCAAGGAGATTGCGTTCGACGTCAAGAAGGGCGACACCGTGCTGCTCCCGAAATACGGCGGCACCGAAGTCAAGCTCGGCGACAAGAAGCTCCAGCTCGTCCGCGAAGAGGACCTCCTCGGAGTGATTGAGAAGTAATGGAACGGACGGGGAAGACCAGTCTTCCCCGAACCCTAACAAAAGGAATTGGAGAATAAAGAAATGGCTAAGCAAATCAAGTTCGACGCCGAAGCGCGTCAGAAGATCCTCGCGGGCGTAGAGAAGCTCTCGAACGCGGTAACATCGACTCTCGGCCCGTCCGGCCGCAACGTCATCCTCGACAAGAAGTTCGGCTCGCCCCAGATCACCAAGGACGGCGTCACCGTCGCCAAGGAGATCGAGCTCCCCGACCCCTTCGAGAACATGGGCGCGCAGATGGTCAAGGAAGTCGCCTCTAAGACGAACGACGTCGCAGGCGACGGCACGACCACCGCGACGCTCCTCGCGGAGGCGATCTACCGCGAAGGGCTCAAGAACCTCACGGCCGGCGCTAATGCGATGGCCCTCAAGCGCGGCCTCGACAAGGCGACTGCCGCTGTCGTGGATGCGATCGCCAAGCAGTCCAAGAAGGTGAAGACCGCCGACGAGATCGCCCAGGTCGCGACGCTCTCCGCCAACGGCGACGAGGAGATCGGCAAGATGATCTCCGAGGCGATGGAGAAGGTCGGCAAGGAAGGCACGATCACCGTCGAAGAGGCGAAGACCCTCGAAAGCTCGCTCGACGTCGTCGAGGGCATGCAGTTCGACAAGGGCTACCTCTCGCCGTATTTCGTGACGAACCCCGACGCGATGGAGTGCGAGCTCGAGGATCCGTTCATCCTCCTCTTCGAGAAGAAGATCACGAACCTCCAGGACATGCTGCCGCTCCTCCAGGCGGTCGCGAAGTCCGGCCGTCCGCTCATGATCGTCGCCGAAGACGTCGAGGGCGAGGCCCTTGCGACGCTCGTCGTCAACAGGCTGCGCGGCACGTTCCAGGTCTGCGCCGTCAAGGCCCCCGGCTTCGGCGACCGCAGGAAGGCGATCCTCGAGGACATCGCGATCCTCACGGGCGGCAAGCTCATCAGCGAGGACATCGGCGTCAAGCTCGAGAACGTCGGCATTGACATGCTCGGCCGCGCGAAGAAGGTCGTCGTCGACAAGGACAACACGACCATCGTCGATGGCCTCGGCAAGGCGGCCGACATCAAGGCCCGCGTCGAGCAGATCAAGAAGCAGATCGAGGACACGACCTCCGACTACGACCGCGAGAAGCTCCAGGAGCGCCTCGCCAAGCTCGCCGGCGGCGTAGCCCTCATCAAGGTCGGCGCGGCGACGGAAGCTGCGATGAAGGAGAAGAAGGACCGCGTCGACGACGCGCTGCACGCAACCCGCGCGGCCGTCGAGGAAGGCATCGTGGCCGGCGGCGGCGTCGCGTACCTCAGGGCGCAGAAGGCCATCGAGGGCCTGAAGCTCGAGGGCGACGAGGCTGTTGGCGCAGCGATCATCTCCCGCGCGATCGAGGCTCCTCTCAGGAAGCTCGTCGGCAACGCCGGGCAGGAGGCCGCCCTCGTCATCGCCAACGTCAAGAAGGCGACTGGCACGAACGGCTACAATGTCCGCACCGGCGAATACGCCGACATGTTCAAGGTCGGCATCGTCGATCCGGCGAAGGTGACGCGCTCCGCGCTCCAGAACGCCGCGTCGATCGCGGGCTTGCTGCTCACGACCGACTGCATGGTCACGGACATTCCCGAGAAGAAGGAAGCCTGCGGCTGCGGCGGCCACGGCCAGCCCGGCATGGACGGCATGATGTAATGCGCCGGCCATAAGGCAAGATGCGGGGGCTGCGGCTTTTGGGCCGCAGCCCCTGTTGCCTGTCATATGCGATTTTGATATAATACGGCAAGAAATCGGTTTCTCAAATGCGGCACACAAAGATGGAGATTTGCAAAATGCGGGCGAAAAGGGGGAGTGCGTTCCTTGAATACGCGTTGCTGGCGGCGTTGATCGGCATCGTTGGCGCGGTCGGCGTCATGAAATACGGCAAGAGCATCTGCAATTTCTTCTCTTCGCTTGGCGACAAGACGACCGAAGTGACGCCGAAGTGACGCCGAGTTTTTTTTGGTACCAACAAAAAGGAAAACAAAAATGAAGAAAATCGGATTCAGCGCCCGCAAGGGTGCGACGTTCATTGAATACGCGCTGCTCGCGGGCCTCGTCGCCATCGTCGTCGCGACGACCGCCATGCTGTTCGGCGACAAGCTCAAGGAGCTGTTCTCGTCCACCAGCGACCAGACCGACAAGGTGACGGTCGAGGTCAAGAAGGTCGACCTGACGCAGGGCTTCAAGAGCGGCGGCAACAACCAGAACAACAACGGCCAGAAGACGAACTGACGTCCTGTGCTTAAGCGACTCAAGCGTCGGCTCGGGTCCGAACGGGCGAGCGTGTATCTCGAATACGCGCTCGTCTCGTTCATCATGCTTGGCGCCGCCGTCACGCTGATGACGCCGAACGGCTGGTTCTTCAAGGGGATGGGGCTTGACTATTCCTTCAGGGAAATGCTCATAAAGCTTCCCATTTTCTAATGCCCATCGTCTGGATATCCCTGCCGTTCATCCTCGCCTTCGCCTGCTACGGCGAGATACGCGAGAGGAGGATTCCGAACTGGCTCACGCTGGGCTCGATCGCCCTCGGCGTGGGGGCGGCCGGCATCGAGGGCGGCCTGGACGGCCTTGCGGAGTCCGCGCTTGGACTGGCGATAGCGGGGGGGCTGTTCCTCCCGTTTTGCCTTTTGGGCGTCGTGGGCGGCGGCGACATGAAGCTCATGGCGGCTGTCGGCGCGATTGTCGGCTGGCCGATGGCCCTTAGGGTCGTCTGCAACACCTGCATCGCGGGCGGCCTCATAGCAATCGCCATCATGGCGTGGAACGGCGTTCTTTTGACGACTCTTGCGAACGTCTTCCGCATCATGGCGGGGATGCCGCGCAAGACGAGGGGGCTTCGCAACCCCCCGATGGTGCCGTATGCTCTTGCAATCACCCTGGGCACTCTTATAGCCGTCTTCGTCCAGGAGTTCTAAGCCGTGCTTCGGTGGCTGACGAGGAACGACGGCAAGCGAGTTGAGCGCGCGAAGCGGAGACTTGGCTCCCCTCGCGCGTCGGTGTTTTCCGAGTTCGCGCTCATCGCGCCGATCCTGGTGCTCGTCTGCAGCGCGCTTGTCGAGATCGTGGGCTTCTGGGACGCGCAGGTGATGGCGAACCACGCCGCCTGGACGGTCGGGCGCATCGTCATGGTGCGAGGCTCGGACGGCCTCGAATACTCAAGCGGCATTTCAAAGAAGTCCAAGACCGGCATCGCCGGCAGTTCCCTCCCCGCTCCTCTCAAGGCGGCGCTTTCGGGCCTCGACACTGCGATCCAGGGGGCCAACAAGTTCAACAACCGCGGCAACATCGCGACTCTATTCCTGATGTCCACATGCGGGATTGGCTACTACGGGTCGAGCCCGGGGAAGGCGCTCGCCGACGGCTTCGACGCGCTCATCAACGCCGTGGTCAAGGGGATGACCGACGGAATCGCCGAAACGATAAAGAACGCCGTCGCCGACATAAAGATCCCGTTCAGCGGCGGCGGGACGGGCATAGAGAAGTTCGTAAGCGAGCTTGTGAAGTACCTTGTCGACAAGGTCGTGGAAGTCGCGCTCAAGCCCATCGCGGAGGCGATAAAGAGCGCGCTGCAGTCGGCATTCGACAACGTCTTCGGGAAGGGCGGGATCAAGGTCGACGAGATTTTCAGCGGAAAGAGCGGCGGCGCGCGCATGGCCCGCCAGATATACGGCGCGGCGGTGAGGATCGCCCGGGCCAAGTCGACCATCGGCAAGGAGGTCGTCACGGTGACCGACATGGACGACCTGAACGGCCCCTTCATGTTCGCCAAGCTTGCCGCGCTCGGCCGCCTCGTCTATCCGCAGGTCGTCGACAAGGAGGCTAAGAGCGACGGGTTCTTCGTCACCGGGGCGCACGGATGGCCTGCGAACTACGGCGGACTTGCGATGGCCCACGTGGAGGTCAACTGGCCTTACGAGTCGGGCTGGCTCTTCCCGGTGGTGTCCGGCCGCGGCGTCGCGTCTTCGAAGAGGCCGGTCGCGACGGGCCACAGCATGGTGTTCCCGCAGCCCGACATACAGAACGAGCACCTCTACTCCCAGGGGGCCAAGGCGTTCGACCCGGGCGCCTACACGAACCGCACGTCGATCCCCGCGCTGGACGAGATAGCCAAGGAGATGAAGGACTACCTCAAGTACGTGAAGTTCTGCATGAAGTTCAGGATATGCACCGAGTCGCTGTCGTTCAGGGACGGCAAGTACCACGTGGCGTCCGCCACCTGGTGGAAGTACGTTCCCGAGCTGAAGGACCTGTGGTCATTCAACGAGAAAGACGGCGACAGCTACCCGGTGGGCGGCGACTACGGGAGGTGCTGGAGCGCGCTTACCGACGGCAGGGACCAGGACACCAAGGCGAGCACGCTTAACGAAAAAGGCTACTTCAGCGGCTACAGCTACCACAACCGCGACTACTTCCACTGGGACGGCTCCTACCACAAGAGCTACCACCAGAGCATCTGCAGCGCGAGCGGGAACGCGGGCCTCGCCGCCTGGTACGACGGCTGGCAGGGCAAGGTGCTGGCCTACAAGGACAGCTCGATCAACGGCTACAGCAATAAATACCTGGCCAATCAGGCCGTGTTCAACTCGTGCGTGGCCGAGTTTGTCGCCGATCCGTCCGTTCCGTCCGACCAGAGGGTCTTCGTCATGCAGGCCAACAGATCGACGCTCTACGCAAAGGTGTGCGCCTTCGCCGACCGCAACAAGGTGAACGTGTACAACCTCGTGAAGTGGCAGGAGGGCCATGACCTCGAGGCGTGGAAGGAGCAGGACGCCGAGATCCAGGACAAGGCGAAGAAGGCCGAGGGCTCGTTCGCCGTCATCACGAAGCTGGTCAGGGACGAAATCGCCGACATCGAGAACATGGAGCACGGCACGTCGTCCTGGACCGGAGACGACACCGACCCCGTGTTCGACCCCGCCGACGAGGAGGTGATGAAGGATCCCGACGCCGCCGCGAAGAGGGCGCGGGAGAAGTGGGCCATCCTCAAGTCCAAGCTCAAGTCCAAGCTCAAGGAGATCGACGCCGCCGCGGAGGCGCTCAGGAACGAGTGGACGACATACCAGAACGCGGCCAAGGGCTTCATGGACGCGCGCGCCCGTTGCGTGCAATCCCATTTCCCGCGCGCGTGCCTCAGGATGGTCGGGGCCGCGAAGAGCTTGCGCGTCCTTGACCCGGAGCGCGACTCCGGATTCAAGATCCCGGCGGGCTACATGCCCTATGACATCGGCAAGGGCACGCGCGACATGCTTGCAAGGCTGAACGCCTACCAGCAGAAGCTCAACGACGCCTATCAGAAGGAGGTCGAGTATGGCGCGATGATGGGCCTTTCGAGCGCCGGCAAGGCGAAGCGCGAAGGCAAGACGCCCGACCAGGTAGTTGACGAGGCCGACGGGGTTCCCGAGGACTCGCCGGGCTCCCTCGCCCCCGGCAGCGACTCGGGCCAGATCATCGACAAGGACCGCCAGACTTATTCGGGAGGCAAGTGGATATGGAACTGACGGGGAGCTGGAAACGGGGAACGGGAAAGTTGCTCGCGGAGCGCCTTGCCTCCGAGCGCGGCAGCGTCGGCGTCGTCGTGGCTCTCGTCATCTTCCTCGTCATGGGGATGCTGACGATGACGTGGAACACCGCGCAGCTCTCGAAGGCCAAGATGCGCCTCCAGAACGCGGCGGACTCCGCCGCGCTCGCGCACGCCGTATGGCAGGCGCGCGGCATGAACGCCGTGCAGAACATAAACGACGAGATGTACGAGGCGCTTTCCCTCGCCGTGAAGCTGCGCAACATAGCCAAGGTGCTGGAGCCGATCGCGCTTGGCTTCGACGCGGCTTCGAACGCGCCGTTCGTGGGCATCATCTTCAAGGGGCTCGCGATCGCCATGCACACGATATCGGTGATCGCCGGCGGGACCGCAGGCTGGATGGCGACGTGGATATGCAACAGGTTTCTCAAGTACATACAGATAGCCTACGTGTGGGGGTCTTCCTGGTTCGGGGTGTGGAACGCGCAGCAGCTCGCCGCGCAGAACGAGGCGGATCCACTCGCGGCGCTCAGCACCGCCTCGTCGTCCGCGCAGTACGGCGACTCGTGGAACCTCGGTCTCTACGCAATACCCATGTCGTTTCACAACATCAAGGACATCTTCTTCCTGCCGCTGGACAAGTCGGAGAAGTCCGACTCCAAGAAGTCGCCGTGGAAGGCGGGCAAGATAAGCGTGTTCGAGTCGTCGAACTCCCCGTGGAAGCAGATATACAGCTTTACCGGCGCGGGGAAGGCGTGGGAGATCGTGCCATACGTCTCGAAGCGCGGCAGCCAGGAGGGGCTCAAGATGGACGGCGGCAAGGTCACGGACGACGACGTGCTGCCCGCCCCGGTGATGTGGATCGCCTTCAAGTTCGCGGGGAACATCCACACGATGCCGATAGACGCGTTCCTGAACGACGGCGACAAGTCCCGCACGACCCACAAGTTCCCGGTTTTCGCCGTGGCGGCGGCGCAGTGCGTCACCGGCGACGTGGTGCCGCACTCGAAGAAGAGCGAGGACGACAAGACGAACCAGCGTCCGGCGGGGTTCGGCACGGGCGCGACGGCGAAGCTCGTTCCAGTGTCGGAGGTGGCCTACAAGGGGGCCAAGGCGTTTGGCTACGTTGTCGACGCCATCATCTACCACTAGGGGTTTTATGGTATAATTCCCAGACAGGCTAAGGAGACATCGTGGACCATACGGCAAGACGGATAATGCTGCGGCTTTTCGGCGAACGCGCGAGCGTGATGCTCGAGTTCGCCTTCGTCGCGCCGCTTGTCGCCGTCACCGCCGTCTTCGCGGCCGACTTCACTCGCATCCTCCGCACCGAGCAGCAGCTCGAGGTCGCCACGCGCCTCGCCGCCGACGTCGAGGCCCACATGGCCGACTACTACGGCAGCGGCGCGTCGCCGAGCTCCGCCGCCAAGAACGTAGGCAAGGAGTACCTCGTCCGGGTGGCCCAAGTAGCCACCGACGTCGGCTCCGTGTACATGAAGGGCAGCTGCAAGCGGATAAACAACCCCATTACGTACGTGTCCGGGCTGATATCCGACTTCTTCAACGGCAAGGCCTTCTCTGACGGCAGCGTGTTCTGGAAGCTCGTAGGCAAGATATTCGGCGGCATCATGAACTTCGTCACGTTCCGTACGATAAACTACATCGTCGACGTGCCGCCGCACGACCGCGAGGTCGCGGTCTCCACCGCAGTCTACATCGACACTATCCTCCCTGCGGGCGCGTACTCGGCGATCTCGCTCCCCGAGAGGCGCGGCGGCCGCATAGGCGTCGGGCAGTTCGCCTACGACGTCGAGTATGGCCACGCGTCTGCCGCGTGGAGCGGCTCGAAGCTGAATACCTCCAAGCGCCACCGCGTCTATTGCTACATGCCGGTAATAGACTCCGTCCCCGTCGCGCCGCAGACGTATGTGCGGAAGTTCAAGGCGTGGTGCGCGAAGCAGCCGCTCCTGAAAGGGCTCGTCAACTGATGAAGGGCAAGATAGCGAGAACGGCGCTTTCCCTGGCCGTGGCCGTCGCCGCGGTCATGGCCGTGCGCTGGACGATCCGCGCCGCGATGACCCGCGCCTACCGCGCGGAGCGCGACGTCGGGTCCGTCGAGATGCCGGTCGTGCCAGCGCCGAGGGCGCACTCGCTCGCCGAGATGGTGCCGGAGGAGCTTCACGTCAACATCGCGGGCCTTTCCGTCCGCCGCCGCGCGGAACGGCTTGGGATCCCGTATTCCCTCGCGGCGGACGTTGCGGAGGAGAAGGCTGCGAGCGCCGGTTGGGAGCGTCTTGACGACGAGAACGCCCTGACGATAGGCAACCTCTCCGGCATGGAGCGCGTGTACAAGACGCCGGAGGGGTCGATCGCCCTCAGGGAGCTGAGGCCCATAGCGGGGAACGACACGCTGCTGGAGGATTTCGTGATACCGGCGGAGCTCGTGCCTACGGCGGGGGAGGTCGTCACGCCGGACGACCTCGCTCGGCGGAGCGCGGCGCGCGTGAAGGAGCTGATGCCGCCGGTCCTGCGCAATGTAGTGGTCGGGAGCCCGTTGCTCGTCCACCTCGTCGAGAGAGGGGCGGGCGCGGCGCTTATCGTCCACTGCGTGGCGGACGTCTCCGCGCTGGAGGCGCGGCGGAAGGTGTCGTCCGCCGCGCGAGAGGCCGGCTGGCGCGAGAGCCTGTTTGGCGCGATCCCCGGCGAGGGCGAGAAGTCCAGCCCCCGCGGCGCGGCGAGCTGGACGAAGGACAACCTGACCCTCTACTACGAGGCTGTTCAGCGCGAGGGCGGCGGATGCGACGTCAACTACCGCTTCACCGACGACGAAGTTTACATTCAAAGGAAAGGAAACCAAGATGAAGACTGACAACCACACAAAGCTCGCTGCAGTCGCGGCGGTTTTGGTAGGCCTGTTCGCGGTAGTGGCCGTGAACAAGTACATATCCCGGCAAACAGCGGTGCCGCCGTCGCCGAAGGCGTCCATCCTCGTGGCGACGATGGAGATAAAGGAGGGCTCGGAGATAGGCGAGGAGATGCTCGGCTCGGCCGAGATACCGTTCGAGTCGCTATCCAACATGCATATCGCCCTGCCCGCAAAGGGCTCGCCCGAATTCCAGAAGGCGTTCGCCGACGTCCTCGAAAAGGTCGTCAAGCGCAAGGCGAAGCGCCTCGTCGCGGCGAACACCCCGCTCTTCTGGATCGACATCGAGACCGCCAAGAAGGCTCCGTTCGCCGACCTCATCCCCGACGGCTGCCGCGCGGTCACCGTGCCTGTCGACTCCGTCAGCTCCGTCTGCGGGTTCATCCGCCCGGGAAGCCGCATCGACGTGGTGCTAACGGCCTCCGAGGACAAGCTTGGCCTTGTCGTCGGCCAGGCTGCGCAGGCGGCCGGCGCACGCGTCGTCTCGAGCGTGATCCTCCAGAACGTCCCGGTGCTCGCCGCCGACCGCGAATACGACCTCGAGGCGAACCCGTCCGGCTACGGCACCATGACGCTCGCGCTGCCCACCAAGGCGGCGATCATGATGGTGCAGGCGCGGACGATGGGCCAGATCACCTATCTCCTCAGGAACGTGCGCGACACTAAGACCGAGCAGGACCGCATAAACGTGACGGTCGCTCCCGGCGTGTCGTTTGGCGACACGGTCAGGGCGTTTCAGAACTGAATCTACAATGATGAATGGATGAAAGGATTGTAATGACTGACTCAAAGCTGAAAACGTTTGCGGCCTTGGCCGTGTTCGCCGCGTTCGCGGCGCAGGCGGCGGTCGTCCGCAAGATGCCCGACGTTACCGTCGTCGAGGGCGAGACGCTGTCGTTCGACTCTCTCAAGGCGACGTCGGTGAGAAGTTCCAACTCCGCCGTCTTCTCCGCCGCGCTGCGCGAGTCCGGCGAGGCGATAGTGTCGGGGACTCGCCTCGGCGAGGCGGTCTTCGCCTATGTCGACGACGAGCGCGGCGTGTTCGCGACGCGCAACGTGATGGTCGTGCCTCCGTACTGGGAGCTCCTGAACAAGATGTTCGCCGACGACCCCGAGGTCTCGATCTCGATAGCTGGCGACAAGATAGTAGTCTCGGGCGCGACTGCGAACATCGACACCCTCAAGCGCGCAGAGAGCGTGAAGAACCTCGACCAGACGCGCATAGTCTCGCAGGTCACGTACTCGACGGCGCAGATATGCGACCTCGTCAAGGATTTCCTCGTCCGCGCCGGGATGACGAACAGCATATCCGTCAAGGTCGTCGGGCGCGAGGTGTGCCTCTCGGGGCGCATGTACGACGCGCAGGCGATAGACCAGCTCAGGAAGCGCGTGGAGGGCTTCGTCAGGGACTTCCCCGGCATCACCGTAAACACCGACGACCTCAAGATCATAAAGCAGAAGATAATGATCGGCGTCGAGCTCGTCCAGTACAACGACAAGATGTCGCGCAACCTCGGCTTCAGGGGCCCCGACGCCATCAACGGGAAGCTTAAGTGGAAGACCGAGTACGTGAACAACGTAAACAACGGCACGCGCACCGAGGAAATCAAGAACACCGGCACCGGCGACATAGGGGCCAGCATAGGGGCCAACGCGGAAATCAGCGCGACGATCAACATGCTCAAGAGCAACGGAGCGGCCAAGACGGCGTATTCGACGGCTCTCTCGACGCAGTCGGGCGTGGAGGCCACGTTCCAGAACGGCGGCAAGATATACAAGGAGACGACGGGCGGGGCCCTGAGCTCCGGCGACGTGAAGGAGATAGAATACGGCTACACCGTAAAGGCGACGCCGTTCATCGTGGACTCCAACACGATAAACCTCGACCTGAACCTCGACAACAAGGAGTATCTCGGCACCGAGACAGGCACAAAGGACTACAAGGTATCCCGCTACCAGACGAACTCGAAATACCTGCTGCGCCCCGGCGAGTCGATAATCCTCTCTGGCTTTACTAGCAAGAAGGAGAGCGAGGGGAAGACCGGAACCCCGTGGCTTTCCCATATTCCGTGGGTCGGGCCGTATCTCTTCGGCAACACGTCGACGAACGTCGACATGGACGAGATGATGCTCGTCGTGACCGTGAACTGGGCGCTTGAGGGCGAAGCGGGAGCCGACGCGGAGCAGTTCAGGGAGCTCAAGGGCCGCAAGGTCGAAGTCGAGATGCCGTAATACGGAAGGGCAGCGATGAAACCTCTCATATTCACGCAGAACGGCAAGCGCATAGCCACTCTGAGCCCGCAGGAGGGGAAGCAAGGCGAGGTGTTCACGCTCGGCTCGGCCCCGAGCTGCGACATCGTCGTCTCGGCGGAGTTCGGCCTTGCGCCGCAGCAGGTGTCGTTCTCGCCGATGGGCAGCGTCTGGTGGGTCGGCGACATGGCCGCCGACGGGCGGCTCGAGGTCAACGGGCGTGCGACGGCCGCCGATCCCGTCGTCTCCGGGGCGCACGTCAAGGTCGCCTCGTTCGAGTTCGACGTCTCGTGCGAGGCGTCGGAGGGCAGGAAGAGCCGCCGCGAGGTGGCTTCCGACATCCTCTACTCGCATGCGCTCGCGAGTCTCTCGCGCAACCTCTCGAGCTCGACCTCCGACGACGAGCGCGAACTTGAGGTGCGCATCGGGTCGTTCCTCGACGAGCTGATCGCGCGCGGGACGGCCGAGCTCGCAGGACTCGAGAAGGGCGTAGTCGAGGAGCTCAAGCGCGAGACGATCGAGGACATGCTGCGCCTCGGGCCGCTCGAGCCGCTCATCGCCGACGACTCCATCACCGAGATAATGGTGATCGACTACCGCCACATCTACGTCGAGCGCAAGGGCAAGGTGGCGTTGACCGACCGCCACTTCCGCGACCCCGGCCACCTCATACGCGTCATCGAGCGCATCGTCAACAAGGTCGGCCGCCGCATCGACGAGTCGAGCCCGCTTGTGGACGCGCGCCTTGTCGACGGCTCGCGCGTCAACGCCGTGATCCCGCCGATCACGCCCGACGGCGCGTGCCTGACGATACGAAAGTTCGGAAAGTCGCTCTTCACGCTCGACAAGCTCGTCTCGTTCGGGTCGATGAGCCCCGAGATGATGAAGTTCATCGACGCGTGCGTCGCGCTGAGGAAGAACATCGTCGTCTCCGGCGGCACGGGCTCCGGAAAGACGTCGCTCCTGAACGCGATCTCGCTCTGCATCGGCCCGACGGAGCGCATCATCACCGTCGAGGACTCGCTCGAGCTCAAGCTCCAGCAGAGCCATGTCGTAAGGATGGAGGCGCGCCCCGCGAACGCCGAGGGCAAGGGCGAGGTCTCGATACGCCATCTCGTGAAGAACTGCCTGCGAATGAGGCCCGACCGCATCGTCGTCGGCGAATGCCGTGGCGGCGAGGCCCTCGACATGCTACAGGCGATGAACACGGGCCACGACGGCTCGCTCACGACGGTGCACGCCAACACGCCGAGCGACACGGTCTCGCGTCTCGAGACGCTGTGCCTCATGGCCGGCATGGACATGCCGCTTTCGGCCATCCGTGCGCAGATCGCGAGCGCGGTGTCGATCATCGTGCAGACCGCACGGCTCTCCGACGGCTCGCGCAAGACGATAGAGATCGCCGAGGTCTGCGGGCTCGACGAGCACGGCAATGCAAAGCTGAGGACGCTTTTCGAGTTCAAGCGCGAGGGCGTCGACCCCGAGACGCGCAAGGTGCTCGGGCGCCATGTCGTCGTCGCAAGGCCAACGTTCTTCGAGGACTTCCGGCTCAGGGGCGTGCCGCTCGACGAGTCGATATTCGCGGGGGTGTCATGACGCTCGACCTATTGCTGGCCTTTGCCGCCATAGCGGCGCTCGCGGTTCTCGTCGGAATCGCGGTGAAGGGCTGCCTTGACGCGGCGGAAAAGGCGAATGGCGGCGACGGCGACGACTTGATGGCGCGCGCGGCGCGCGCGGGCGCCGGCTCGGCCATGCCGGAGTTCATCGCGGTTCGGATGCGCGCGCGGCGCGCGGCGAAGGTTCGCGCGGAGCTGCCGGACGCGCTCGACATGGCGGCGAACTCGCTCACAGCCGGGCTTACCCTGCCGCAGGCGCTCATGCGCAACCTCGAGCACTTCCCGCAGACGATGGCGGAGGAGTTCGCGAGGATCATCTACGACACGAAGCTCGGCTTCTCCATCGGCGGCGCGTTCGACAACTTCGCAAGGCGCGTTCCCATCTCCGACGTGCAGATGGTCGTCATCGCCTCGAAGATCGGCGTCGCGCGCGGAGGAAACCTCGCCGAGAGCTACAGGATGCTCTCGGCGCTCTTGAGGGACAACCTCGCCTTCGAGGACGAGCTGAGGGCCATGACGACGGAAGGGCGCATGCAGGCGATCGTGATGAGCGCCCTGCCGATGGCGCTCATGCTCATACTCGGGCTCGTCAGGCGCGAGCTCGTCGCGCCGCTCTTCACGACCGGGGCGGGGCTTGCCACGCTTCTGGTGCTGTTCGGGATGCAGGGGGTGGCGTACCTCTGGATCCGCAAGATCGTCGACATAAGGGTGTAGCGGCATGGGCTTGGACATTGACATGGTTGTGGCGCTGTCCTGTTCCGCCGTCTCGGCGGCGGCGCTCTCGTTCATCCTCGCAAGGGAAACGCTCGGCGCGTCTCGCGGCATGCGCGAGGGCGGGTCGGCGCTGAGGGCTCTCCTCGCCCTGCCGGCTCTCGTCGTGGCGCGGCGCCGCGAAACCGACCACGAGATGGACAAGGCGGTCCAGAGGATAGAGAAGCTCGTCACGCAGGCGGGCGGAGTGTTCATGGAGGGCGCGACGGCGGAGGAAGTGTTCGCGGCTCGCTTCGTATTCCCCGTGCTGGGTTTCGCGGTGATCGTGCCGCTGTGCGCCTTGCTGGGCCTTTCCGGCGCGGCGGCGCTATTCATTGCGGTTGCGTTCGCGGTGCTGCTCTATGCCTACCCCGAGTCGTCATTGAAGGCGGCGGCGCAGGACCGCGCGAGGCGCTTTACGCGCGACCTTCCAGGCTCCCTCGACGTGATGAGGCTCGTCGCGCAGTCCGGCGGAGACCTGCTTTCCGCCATCAGGGCCGTCATCGACGTGACGGCGAAGGGCCCCGTGCGAGACGAGCTCTCCCGCGCCATCGCCGAGGTCGCGATAGGCACGTCGCTCGCGCAGGCGCTCAACAACATTGCCTCGCGCGTGGGCACCAACGAGGCCAATGCGGTCTTTTCGACTCTTGCGCAGTCCCTTGAGATGGGCACGTCCGTCGCCGACAACCTCAGGAGCGCCGCCTCGCTCATCCGCCACTCCGCACGCGTCAAGGCGCAGGCCCGGGCGCAGAAGGCTGTGGTGAACATGTCGTTCCCGCTCCTCCTGCTGATCCTTCCGGGCATATTCATAGTCCTCTTCGCACCGCTCTTGATTCAGTTCTTAAACAGGTAGACAGACAATGGACAAGACAAACCTAAAACCGGCGATAGTGCCGACGGCCTATTCGGCGCGCGTTGCGCTCGGCGCGTTCGTGCTGCTTGCGCTGTTCTGCGCGTTTCTCTGGCTCTACAACGCCTTCGGCGCGCTCCAGAAGGCGCGTGGGCGGCTCGCGGAGCCAGCTCCGACGAGGGTGGAGATGCCGCTCTACACGGTGACGCTCCCCGTAGGATGGGCTTCGTATTCCGTAAAGGAGGATTCGGTCACGGTGTTCAAGAACGTCGTGGACGCGGCACCGGTGCTGCACATCGACGCCTTGCGCGACCCGGGCTTTGCGTATCATGCGCTGGACGAGAATCCGACGGTGATATTGAAGACGCTCGACGAGGACATCACCTCGGAGCACCTGAAGGGCATTGTCGGCGACATGGTCCTCTCCGCCATCGGCACGGAGATCTTGACCGTGAAGCCCGGCATCAGCGCGGTCAGGATGCTTTTCGACGCGGGGGTGCATAATGGCGAGGGCCTTGTCTTCTACGCCGGCGACGTGTGCTATCTCATCTGGGCGCTGCAGGCCGACGACGACAAGGTGGCGTCGGCCGAGACCAGGGAGTTCTTCAGGGGGTTGTTCGAGAACATGGTCCTTCCCGATCTGCGCGAGCAGATCGACAGGCCTGTCGTCCACTCCGGGCGGCTGACAGCCGAGCTCAACGAGGCGACGCAGCTCAAGATCGGACGCGAAATGGCCCTGTGGGACCTCTTCGCAGCCCGCGTGGAGTCGGAGCCGGAGTCTGCGCTGCTGCCGGCCCTCCGCCACTACCGCGAGGCGCTGACGCTCATGTCGTCGATCAGGCAGGAGCGCGTCGCGCTTGGCTCGGAGGCGTTCGCGCGCTACAAGGCGCTGCTGGACAAGCGCAACCGCGACGTCGCCGAGTGGTTCGTGGTGCTGGACAAGGCCGTCGCCATGCGCGACTGGCAGAAGGCGCGGCGGCAGGCGAAGTGGATAATGAAGCACGCCACGCTGACCGGCGAGAGGCTTGACGCCCGCCGCGCGGCGGACATCCTCGCAACGAAGATTCCGGCCGAGGACGCCGAGTAGGAGGAGGGATACGCCATGCAGGAAAACCTTAAGCTATACTCTACGGCGGGCAAAACCCTCCTCGAGCGCGACCTTTCCGGGGATCGCAGGCCGATGATGGTCGTCGCGGACGGCGAGACGCCGGTTCTCGCCGACATCGTGGAAAAGGGGGCGGACGTAATCGGTGCGCTCGTTCCAGACGAGGACGGCTGGACGCTTGCCTCGTCAAAGGCCGACATGCCGGTGTCGTCCGGTCCGAAGACCGCCCCGGACATGCATCTCATGGCAGGCGTCGCCTGTGCGCTCGGGCCTTGGATATTCCGCATAGAGCGCGAAGGCTCCGCCGATGGCGATGTGCTGCTCTGGCGCGTTGGCTCAAGCGCCGTCGCCGCCGACCCCATTGTGCAGGGCCGCAACGCGGTCGCCGAGTCGGACGGCGGGGCGTATGCGGTGAACCCGGCCGTGCCGGGCGCCGAGCTCTGCGAGATATTCCCGACAAACGACGGAATCGACGTCGTCACCGGCGAGTCGCGCAGGCTTTCCGTTCCGTATGCGACGCTGTTCTCAGTAGGTCCGTTCCAGGGCATGGTCCTCAAGGCCGCGGACGCCGCCTCCGCCGTCAAGAGCGGCAACCCGTTCGCGTGGCCTGCGCGAGGGGTTCGCTACGCGCTGATGCTGGGCCTCGTCGTCGTAGGTGCCGTCGCCCTGGCCGCCGCCGCGCTTTCGCGCATGGCCGCGTCCGTCGACGCGTCCGTCGCCGCCAGAAGCGGCGCCGTCCGCATCGACCGCCCGTACGCCGAGGACGGCGTGCAGCACGCCCATACGGATGAAGACGTGTTCGTCTACCAGCTGGCTTGCTTCCGCACGTTCCCCTCGATACTCAAGGCGGAGCCGTCTCCCGTCACCATTGACCTCATCCGGCGCGGCGAGCAGCTGCTCGGGCACATCCAGGGGGAGGAAGCCGCCGCCATGGAGAGGGAAGTCAGGGACATCCTGCGCTTCCTCAAGGACGTCGACGCGATACAGCGCGCCGTCAAGAAGGGCGACTGGAATCGCCTTAAGGACACCCTCGCCGGCTCCGACCGCGCGATGTTCCTGAAGTGCGACGCCGACGGCTTCTACGACGACGCCAAGGATATCATGGATTTCGTCATGTTGGAGCTGCCGAAGTTCCTTGCGGTGGCGGCGGAGGAGGGCACAGTCGGATTCGCAGAGTCCAAGGAACGCCTCGGGAAGTGTTTCGACAGGATGTCCGACAACCTGTTCATGTCGGGCGAGACGGTGCGCCGCGAGCGCGACCTCGCCCACGAGCGCTGGGAGGCCCTCTCCGCGTTCGTGCCTGCGCGCGACAGGTTCGTGTCGGATCAGTCCTCCGCCGGCGACGGGCTTGCCGCCGCGTGGGCCGACTTCGTCGACGTATTCGACCCGTCTGACGCGTCGTTTGCGCCGATGGTGAAGCGAGAGAGGGAAATCATCGAAGGAGCCCTCTTCAAGCGCGCGGACTCGGCCGGCGATTCTGCGCTCGTGCGGCTGATCGAGCTCGGCGAGGCGATTGGAGTGGACGCTTCGCGGCTGGCGAAGTGGCGTGACCGCGCCGCAGCCGCCCGCAAGGAGATTTCGGCGAAATACAGGTCGCTCTACTCCGAATACAGGCTGCGCGCGGCGGTCTCGCCGGGCGCTCCGGAGACGATGGCCGTCCTTGACGAGATGCTGAAGCTTGGCGTCAAGGACAACCAGTTCCACAAGTGGGCAGTCCGCGAAGTCGAACGCACGTCGTCTTTGGGCGCGGGCGGGAAAAACGACGGGAAGGAGGCTGGAAAATGATAAAGAAGCTGAACATTGCGCTGCTCATTGCGTTTGTGGCGATTCTCGCGGTGAAGATGATCTCGGGGCTGGTTCCGAAGAACGTCGGCTCCGTTCCAGCTTCGCCTGTCGCGGCGAAGGCGGAATCCTCCGGCGAGCCAAGAGTGCACATCTACTACGTAAGGTGGCTGAACTACGCCGTGGAAAACAGGATAACGAACCGCAACGGCGTCCTTCTCGACGTCATGCGGGCGATATTCCCCCATGCGGAAGTGCGATATCTCCCTTGCCCAGTGGCAGGTTTCGCCAAGGTCCTTGCCGAAGACCCTGCGGCCGTCGTGGTCGGGTTTGGAGCGCATCCCGCCCTGGAACACTCGGTGCGCGCGCCTACGCCTATGGCAACGGCGTCGCTCGTAGTCAAGACGCTGCGCGGCAATCCGTGGCGCTACACGGGGCCAGAGTCGCTCGACAAGCTGCGCCTTGTCGTCTACGAGTCCCTTCTCGACTACGAGGTCATGCGTGCCCGCCAGAAGCGCTTTGGAGAGGGATCTGACCGTTTCCAGATCGTGGAGGAGGGCACTTCTGTCGGCGACATAGCCGCGATAATCGAGGCGGGGAAGGCCGATGCGTTCGTTGCGACCGGCGAGGCTTCGACTGCTTCCCAGGAGATGACGTCGGCGCGCGTACTCCAGAGGTTCAGGACGTCGCGTCCCATCGCCAACGACCCTGTGCTTCTGCACGTGTCCGGCCTCGATCCGGAGTTCGCCAAGTCCGTAGTGGATGCATACGAGTCAGGATTGAGGCGCATCGACGCGAACGGCGTGCGCAAGCGCATCTTCGACTACTACGACATGACGCCCAACCATCTATGACCGCCCGCTGCACAGATTGATAGTTGCGCGGCTTTTTGGTAAAATACCACTTCAATGCTTGATTTCCTGAAAAGACGAAAGAGGCGTCCGGTCGTTTACAAACGTCCGGAGCACTGCATTTCCAGTAAAAACATCGACCCTGACGCGCTGAAAGTCCTCTACAGGCTTTCGCAGCTTGGCTACACGGCGTATCTCGTGGGCGGCGGCGTGAGGGACCTCCTGATGGGCCGGAAGCCGAAGGATTTCGACGTCGGCACGTCCGCGAGTCCCGGCGAGGTCAAAAGCGCGTTCCGCAACTGCTTCTTGATCGGGCGCAGGTTCCGCCTTGCGCACATCCGCTTCGGCAGCAAGGTCATAGAGACGGCCACTTTCAGGCGCGATTCCCAGACCGTGGGCGAGATAATCGAGCATGCCGCCGAGGGCCCGCACGAGGACAACACGTTCGGCACGCCGGAGACGGACGCATACCGTCGCGACTTCACTGTCAACGGGCTCTTTTACGACATAAAGGACTTCTCGGTAATAGACTGGGTCGGGGGAATGAAGGACCTCGAGAAGAAGATCATAAGGACAATCGGCGAGCCCGAGATCAGGTTCCGCGAGGACCCCGTCAGGATGATGCGGGCCGTGAGGTTCTCGGCGAAGCTCGGCTTCCGCATCGAGCGCAAGACGGCGGCCGCGATGAAGAAGTGGCATTCCTGCATCCTGAGTGCGGCGGTTCCGCGAGTCTGCGAAGAGGTTTTCCGCCTTTTCCCGTATGGCCACAGCGCAGAGGCGTTCAGGCTCATGTACGAGTGCGGGATGCTCGGCGACCTGCTGCCGTCGCTCTCGAAGTTCATAGACGCGAGCGGAGGGAAGAAGTCCCCGACGTTCAGGTATCTTGACGTCCTCGACGAGTACGAGAGGATGATGGCGGGCAAGGGCCTTGAAGTCTCCAACGGGCTGCGCGCGGCGGTGCTCCTCACCGGAATGCTCCGCGCGGAAAACCGCGATGGCGCAGGGCGGCGCATAATGCAGGAAATGCATGCCGCGCTCAGCACCCCGAAGGCCGTGTATTTCACGGGGGTCCTCCTGATGGAGTCCATAAAGCGCCTTTCGACCCCGCCGACGAGGGGCAAGCAGCGCTTCATATACAACAGGGACTTCCTCGACGCGCTCGACTACAACCGCATAGTGCTCAGGGCCGAAGGGCGCAGCGAAGACATTCTGAACAAATGGGCCGACTTATACGACGAGAAAGGAAACCAAGATGAACCTCAAGACTAACCCTGAACTTCTGCCACTCGTGGAATGGTGGGAAAAGGACGGCAAGCAGACCGTCATCCTCCTGGCTGTCGCCGCAATCGCGGTTGCGGGATGGTACGGCTGGAAAAGCTACCGCGCTGCAAGGCACGACGCCGCGTCGGATGCGCTTGTAAGCGCCTACACTGCCGAAGAGCTGGAAGAGGCGGTGTCGAAGTTCGGCGGAATGGCGGCGTCGGGGCCGCTCAAGATTCGCCTCGCCAAGAGCTATTACGACGCGGGCCGCTTCGAAGAGTCCATGGCGATCTACGAAGAGCTTGCTGCGAAGCCGGTGGATGGCTTCGGCGACATACCGGTCGTCGGCAAGGCGCAGTGCCTTGAGGCCCTTGGCCGTTTCGACGACGCAGCCGCCGCGTTCGACGCGTTTGCCGAGGCCAACACGAACAACTACCTCACGCTTACGGCGCGTCTTGGCGCCGCGAGGTGCATTGCGCAGGCCGGCGACAAGGCGAAGGCGCTCGCAAGGCTCGACGCCCTCAAGGCGGCCAGCAAGGACGACGACCTCTCCACGGCCCGCATAGAGGCGACGGAGAAGGCCATCAGGCGTCTTGAGAAGAGCGCGCAGTAGCATCCGAATGCCGGACATCAAGGAAGAAATCGACTTTTTTATACGCCTTCTCGAGTTCATCGGGACGTTCGCGGGCGCCGTATCGGGCGTGCGCCTCGCGAGCGCCAAGCGATTCGACTGGTTTGGCGCGAGCGTGATCGGAGTCATCACCGCCGTCGGCGGCGGGACGTTGCGCGACATGCTCATGCGTCAGGAGCCGTTCTGGATGTCCGATCCCTTTTACATGGCGACCACGGGCCTTGCGGTCCTTGCCGTAGGGCTTTTCGGGCGGCGGTTCATAAGCGGCCAGATAACGTGGTTCATTTTCGACACGATATCGATCTCGCTTTTCATGATGATCGGCCTGCAGAAGGCCGTCATCTACGGCTACGGGTCCTGGTGGTGCGCCATCCTGCTTGGCGTGATCACGGCCGTCTTCGGCGGCATAATCCGCGACATATGCATCAACGAGGTCCCGCTCATATTCCGCAAGGAACTGTATGCCCTTGCATGCGCCGCAGGCGGGGCGCTCTACTTTATCCTCCCCTATCTCGGCGTCGAGAACCTCTACGTGAGGAACGTTGCCGGAACCGCCATGATTTTCGCGATCCGCGCCTTGGCGATAAAGTATCACCTTGGCGTCCCCGTGTTCACCGGGCGCGATCCTGTGTTCCGGCATCACGGCTCATGAGCATCGCCAGGATTTCGCTTTGCGTCTTGTCGGTTGCGTGCGCTGCCGGGGCCGATGGCGGCGTGGCGGTGTCGTTGCAGATTCCGGAGAGGGCCTCGCGTACGGCGCGTGGCTCGACGCTTGTCGATTTCGGCAGGGCGGCGTTTGGCTGGCTTGAAATCGACACCTCGGCCGGCGACTACGTTGTCCGCGTTGGCGAGAAGCTTGGCGCGGACGGGCGCGTTGACATGGAGCCTGGCGGGACGATTCGCTTCGCGGAGGTCTGCGGCAGGTCGGCCGGGAAGGGCTTTGAACGGGTCCCGTTCGTCGCGGACCCGCGAAACACGAAAGGCCGCAACGGGAAGACGCATGCGTATCCCATCCCGGAGAAGTTCGGCGTCGTGATGCCGTTCAGGTACGTAGAGGTCGTGTCTGAGCCTGGCGAGGCGGGGGCGAAGGGCATTAGGCGGAACGTCCTTCACTGGACGATGGACATGTCCGCATCGTCGTTCATGTGCGATGACGAGAGGCTCAACAGGGTTTACGAGTTCTGCAAATATTCTATCTGGGCTACGAGCTTCGCAGGAGTGTATGTCGACGGCGACCGCGAGCGGATTCCATACGAGGCGGATGCATACATCAACCAGCTGGGGCATTACGCCGTGGAGGCGGACTTCGAGATGGGGCGCCGCACGTTCGACTTCCTGATGGAGCATCCGACGTGGCCAACCGAATGGGCGCAGCACATGGTGATGATGGCGTGGGCGGACTGGATGTACTCGGGCTCCACTAACCTCGTTGCGAAATACTACGAGCGCCTAAGGGACGAGAAGCTGCTTCTCAACCTCGCGCGCGAGGACGGGCTCCTCGTATCCTTCCCGGAGCAGGGTCGTTCCTCTCAGTGCGACATCGTGGACTGGCCAGTGGGCGAGCGCGACGGATTCGTGTTCAAGCCGGTGAACGCCGTTGTCAACGCCTTCCATTTCCGGAACCTAAACGAGATGCGCGACATTGCAGGTGCGCTTGGCAGGAAAGGCGACGCGGCGTTTTTCGCCGCGCGCGCGAAGAAAGTGCGTGGATCGTTCGAAAGGGCGTTCTACAGAGAGACGACCGGGCTCTATGCCGATGGCGAGGGCACGGACCATTCGTCGCTACATGCGAACGCCGCGGCGCTTGCGTTCGGGCTTGTCAGGGCCGAGCGCAGGGATCGCATCGCCGACTTCCTCGTTTCCAAGGGGATGGCTTGCAGCGTTTACTTCGCGCAGTATCTCCTTGAGGCGCTTTTCGAGGCTGGCAGGGACGAAGATGCGATTGCGCTCATGGTTTCCGACTCCGACCGGTCTTGGCTTGGAATGATGGCGCAGGGCTCGACGGTCACTATGGAGGCGTGGAACCTCAAGGCGAAGCCGAATTTGGACTGGAACCATGCCTGGGGCACGCCTCCTCTCAACATCATAAACCGCTATGTCCTCGGAGTGCGTCCAACGAGCCCGGGTTTCAGGACGTACACGTGCGAGCCGCGTTGCGGAAAACTCCACGTCTCCGGCGTCGTGCCGACTGTGCGCGGCCCGATTCGCTGCAAGTAGCTTTAAGGCAATTGCCACTTGTAAGTAGAGGGCGAATTTGGTATATTATACAAGTGTTTAAAACAAGGGTTTAAGATGGATGCGACAAATGACAGCATAATGGCCGTTGCCATGAGGCTCTTCGCCGAGAAGGGCCTCAGGCTCGTGACCGTGCGGGAGATATGCAAGGCGGCGAATGTCAACGTCGCCTTGGTCAACTATTACTTCCGCAACAAGAACGGGCTTTACCAGGCGTGCGTGGAGCGGCTTTTCCACGAGAACACGGGCGATGAGCTCTGCAGAATCGACGCGGCCGTGTCTGACGCGCGTTCTTGGCGCGAGGCAGTGCGCGGCTGGATATTCGGCGTTTCGCGCGCATTGCTGGCTACGAAGGGCGGCACTGCCATTCCGGCGGGTTTCTTCCGCCAGGAGATGGTCAACCCGTCCCCGATGTGCAATCTTGTGCGCGAACGGTATGTCGTCCCTGTGCAGAACAGCCTACTGCGGCTCATTGCGATGGCAGTCGATGACGTTCGCGAGCAGTATCGCTGGGCCGACTCGATATGGTCGCAGCTTTGCGCCAGTGTGCTGAGGGATTCTTCGTGGAATCCGCTCTTTCGCCCCGCAGACGCAGATGCGGAGGCGTGGGGTGAGTCAATGGCCGATTTCGTGTATCGACAGGCGATGTCCGGGATGAAATACCGCGCGAAGCGGCACGTGCGCTGATTGGAGGCGAGTGGCATGATCGGGCGATTGTCTTTGTTGGCGCTGGTTGCGGGAGTCCTTGCCGGGTGCACGAATCCAGACGCCGCGTATCGCGAAGATGCGGCGCACACGTTTAGGACGAACCTTGTAGCCGAGACTGAGCGCGTACTCGCCGAGGCGGGAGGCGTGCTGACGCTCTCTAATGCGCTGGAGCTTGCGCATGTACGTTCGCTTAAGCTTGCGCAGCAGGATCTTGAAGCAAAGCTTGCGCGCATCAACCGTGCGACGGCGTTCTCGGCGTTTCTGCCGACGGTGGGGCTTTCCGCCAATGGACTCCTTGCCGACGGCGGCGCTTATGACGTTCCAAACCTCGGCGACTTGGCAAACAACAAATTACGGGTAAAGTCCGCGTCGCTCATTGTTGCCCAGCCTGTCTTCACGCCAGTTGCATGGGTGATGTTCGCCGAGTCGCAATATGGCGTTCGCATCAAGGACATCGTGCGCGAACGCGCGGAACAGCTTCTTGACGTGCAGGTCGCCGCGCTTTTCTACCAAATGGCCGTCGCCGAGCGCCGCGTAGAAACGGCTACGCGCCAGCTTGAGAGCGCCCGCGCCCTTACCAACCGCGTGACGCGGCTTGCGTCAGAAGGTTATGCGCTACAGGCCGACGCGGCGCGGGCCAAAGCGCGTTGTGTGCTGGCCGAAACTTCGCTGGACGCGGCTCGCGACGATGTTGCCGCGGCACGGGAGGAGCTTGCGGGGCTTTTGCGTCTCTGGCCGCTTGCAAAGTTCAATGTGTCCGGCGAATCGCTTTTGGCGCTTTCGCCTCTGCCTGAGAAACAAGTGGAGGAATGGGTGTGGGACGGACTTCTCGCACGCAAGGATCTCGCTGCCGGAGACCAGACGCTGGAACTGCGCAAGGCGCAGGTCATTGAAGCGTTGGCCGGCTTTTTGCCGAACGTCGTCTTGGGCGGCGGCGGGCTCTCTGGCTCAATCGAGGACGTGACGATTCGCGGATGGGCCGGATCTCTGGTCGGGACATGGGCCGTTTTCGAGGGCTTTCGGACTGTGCAGCAATATCGTGCCGCGCGGGCGACGCGCGAAACGGAGTTCAAGTTGCAGGAAGAGCGCATGACGGCCGTCGTAATCGCCGTGGCGGACAGCTGGCGGCAGCGGCGTCTCGTGCGCCAGAAGGCGGTAGCGGCCCGCGCCTGGGCCGAGGCCGCGCGTCTTGACTACGAGGCGGCGGCGCGGCGTTACGAGGACGGCAACGAAACGCTTTCGTCCGTTCTTGACAAGCTGGCGGTGAGCGAAGACGCGGATACGAAGCTTGCGGAATCCGCTTATGGCGAGGCGATGTCCGACATCCTTCTTCGCCAAGCTGTCGGAATCGACGTGACAAACAAGGAGAAGAAATGAAAATGCGGTGGGTGAAATTGGGGTGGACGCTCGCGCTCGTGGCGGCGGGGTGCTCCGAACAAGTTGCGGAACAGCCGGAGACGCGGCCGCTGGTGCGCGTCGGCGCGGCGCGGCAGGGCGTGACATTCGTCGATGCGCTGCGCGTGCAGGGCGCGGTGCGGGCGAAGGACGCGGCGGGCGTCTCTGCGAGGATTCCCGGCACGATTGACGCCGTCTTTGTGGAAGAGGGCGCGTGCGTTAAGAAGGGAGACGCGCTTTTTCAGGTTGATCGCCAGAATCTCGAAAACGCCGTACGCGCGGCAAAGGACGATCTTGCTATGGCGAAGGCGAAGCTTGCGCAGGCGGAGGCGACGGTCGGAAAGGCAAAGCTGGACGCTGATCGCATGGCGAGGCTTTTCGAGGGTGCGGCAGTGACGAAGGACGCGTTGGAAAAATCGGAAGTCGCGGCGAAGTCCGCTTCGGCCGCGTTCGAGGCCGCGCAGGCGACTGTGACGAAAGCCGAGACGGGCCTTGCCGTAGCGGAGAAGAACCTCTCCGACTCTTGCGTGCGAGCGCCCTACGACGCCATCGTGACGCGCAAGCATCAGAACGTCGGCGATTACGTCGGCCCTGGCAAGTGCGTCTTCGACGTGGAAAATCCGTCTGTCTACGAGATTTCCTTCTCGCTCAATGCCGCGCATTTCGCGCGCGTGAAGCCTGGCGAAACTACTGTGCGCTTGGATCATCCATTGGCAGGAGTGCGCAACCTTGCGATCACATACCGTGCACCGACGGTGAATGCCGTAACTCGGACGTTTGAGGTTCGTGCACAACTGCCGCGCACTGACGATGTCGCCGCCGGCATGCTGCTGGACGGTGAAATCGTCTTCGCGTCGCACACGGGGCAGGGAGTGCCGTCGGCGGCCGTCGCGGACCGCGGCGGTTCGGATGCTGTCTTTGCGGTTGTTGACGGCAAGGCTGTGCGCATCGCAGTCGAGGCCGGTCTTGAAACCGATGGCTGGCGCGAGATTGCGCGCCCGGCCTTGGGCCCCGAGAAGAAGATCATTCTTGAAGGCATGCTGCTCGTGAACGAGGGCGACGAGGTGAGGACGCAAGATGTTTCTCTCTGATACAGCCATACGCCGTCCGGTCCTGACGCTCGTCGTCCTGATCGTGCTGATGCTCTTCGGCACGCTCGCAACGCGCAACATGGGCATCGACATCGTGCCGAACGTCGTCGTGCCCTACGTGTCGGTCATAGTCGTCTATCCGGGCGCGTCGCCCGAGGAGATCGAGACATCCGTCGCGCGTCCCATTGAAGATGCCGCAGTG
>JBGUVV010000337.1:0-7302 GCA_045220525.1 Kiritimatiellia bacterium | reverse complement strand
GACGCCGGCCGAAACAAGAGCGTTTTTCATTTCAGGTATGCGCTCGCTCCAGTGCTCGTGGTTGCCAAAGACATAGAAGCAGGGGATGTCCTTTGCTATCGCGGAAAAGAATGCTCTGGCGTTGTCATCCGGCAGGCGGTCGTCGAAAATGTCGCCTACGAGAAGGACTATGTCGGGTTTCTGCGCTTGAACGGACTTTACCAAAGCCTTCTGTCCGGCACCATAGCGGCAGGAATGCAAATCAGAAATCACGACGAGGCGGAGGCCGTCCGCAGGAATCTTCTCGCTTGGAACCGAAAGGTCGTAATGCGTAACGCATGGCAATTCATACCAGACGCTCGCAGCCGAGATTAACGACATCATTACGACCGCGCTCTTGCGCATACGTTCGCCAATGCGCCCGAAGCGACGCCATAGCGAGGTTCGCTTGGAAATGACCGACAGGAACACGACATGCGCAATATAAAACGGGATGACGGCGGCAAGCCCGTAGAGCGAAGAAGGCTCTGGAAGAAATCCTGTCGTGCAGCCAGCGGCAAGCAGATAGGGCCCGAAGAAAAGCATAAACGACGCGGCAGAAGCCAAGGGCGCGACAACATCGTATTGCGCGACTTCCGGCGGCACCAATGCGAACGCCGCCGCCAGCGAGACGAGATAGGCAATGCCGATTATGGCAAGACGGGCAGTTGATAAATTCGTCTTCATCCACTGAATTCTCGCCCGATTAGTTTTTCTTCTTCTTCCGTCATACCTCTTATCCTATCTCTCCTGTCACTCCTGTTCTTTGTGGCTAAAACCTCCTCGCCCCACCACTCCTGTCACTCCTGTTCTTTGTGGCTAAAAACCTATCCACCCCTCCACTCCTGTCACTCCTGCCCTTTGTGGCTAAGAATGAAGGCTACCGACTATGGCCTCTGCCTTTCTGCGGCCGACTTCATAGACTCTCTGCATCTGGTCCGGATCGTGGCAGACGCGCGATATTTCAAGCGGCGCGTCGGGCGCAATGAGAAGCGCCGCGCCGTCGGCAACACGCGAGTCGATGTAGCGAAGCGTTTCGTTATACCATTCGTGCCGCGTCTTCAGCGCCTTGTAGATGGCAGGATAACGGCGGAGGAACGGCTTTGCAAGACGGTGCTTCCACGAGGGGAATTTTCTGTAGCCGCGCGGGCGAGTAGTGATTACGACGTTGAAGTCATAGCCAAGCGACTCGAAGTAGCGAAGGGGGATCCCGTCGGAAAGACCGCCGTCGAGATACTCTCCGCCGCCGATTGCGACCGGGCGCGAGACGAGCGGCATGGAGGCCGAAGCCTGTATCCACCTGAACGCCTCCGCGTCGGCCTTGTCGAGCCGCTTGTAGGCGGCCTTGCCAGTCGCGCAGTCGGTGGCGACGACATGGAACTCCATTGGGCTTGCCGCATACGTCGCGGCGTCGAATACGTCAAGCTCCATCGGCAGCTCGCGGTAGCAGAAGTCGGCGTTGAACAAGTCGCCCGTCCTAAAGAGCGACGACCACGAGCAGTAGCGAGGGTCGCGGGCGAAGCGCTTGTTGTAGCGGATCACGCGGCCGATCTGCCCGCTCTTGTAGTTGCATCCGAAGCATGCGCCCGCCGAGACGCCGACGAGCCCGTCGAACTTTACGCCGCGCTCCATGAAGACGTCCAATACGCCGGCCGTAAAGAGCCCGCGCAATCCCCCGCCTTCAAGTACAAGTCCGCGTTTCATCGTGTTTGCCATCCAAGGCTATCTCGCCGTCCTCGCAAGTACATGGTCGCGCCCGTCGGGCGCATATACTCGGTGGATCAACACCCCCGGCTCCACTTCGACGGATTCGACGCGAACCTCCTCGCCAGCAAGTGTCTCGGACTTGAACACGATGTCAAGTTCGCGGCATGGGCCCGCCGCGACCGGACGGCCCTCCATCAGCCATTCTACATAGTGGACGTTGTTGACGTGTCCGTTCAAGTCGATGTCACCGCGTCGTGCGCGGAAGGCGAGCGCGTCAGGGGACGCAATGCTGCATTCCCAGCGCAGCTTTAGGAATGGCTCGTCGCCGAAGACCGGCGCTCGGACGGTATTTGCCGCCGCGAACACGGCTTCTGGAATTGCGACAACCTTGCGGGACGCAAGGTCGATTAGCATCCACTCGCTGCTGGCGCGCCCGAGCTCTTCGCCGTTCGCTCCCGTAATGACGAAATCGCGCCATGCGACAATCCGGCGTCCGCCGCGCGGGAACGTGAGCGTCGAGACCGTCTCGCCCCATTTGGGGAAGCGCGACATCTTAACCTTGAGGCGCGTAAGTACCCAGGAGATGTTCTCCCCTGCGGACTCGAAGTTCGACTTCGAGAACGTCAACGCCTCGGCGTTCAGGCTCGCCGCCTCCTGCAGCCAGTTGCAGACCGACGCCATCGTGGCGAAGCCATCAGGCCCGCACTCATACGTCCTGACCGCCCAAGAATACTTTCCAAACGTATCGCTCATTGCTTTTTCATCAGCTTGAATATCTTGCCGAGGCCCTTGCGGGCGAGGGCGCGAAGCGCGTCGAGCGATTCCTCGGTGAACGGCTTGTGCTCCGCCGTTCCCTGGAGCTCCACGTAGCGGCCGTCGTCCGTCATGACGACGTTGAGGTCGACTTCCGCCGTCGAGTCGTGCGCATAGTCGAGGTCGAGCGTAGGCACGCCGTCGCATACGCCGACTGATACGGCGGCGACGCGGTGGACGATCGGGCTTTCGGCGAGCGTCCCGTCGGCAAGGAGCTTCGCGACTGCGTCCTCCAGCGCGGCCATCCCGCCGGTGATCGATGCGCAGCGCGTTCCGCCGTCGGCCTGCAGGACGTCGCAGTCGATGGTGATCTGCCTCTCGCCAAGCTTCGACATGTCAACTGCGGCGCGGAGGGAGCGCCCGATGAGGCGCTGTATCTCCGTCGAGCGCGCGTCCATCTTCAGCTTCTTGATGTCGCGGTCCTTGCGTCCGCCGCCCGTGGAAGAGGGCAGCATGGAATACTCTGCCGTCACCCATCCGCGCCCCGTGTCCTTGAGGAAAGGCGGAACCTTTTCCTCCACGCTCGCGGTGCACAGCACCCAGGTGTCGCCCCACTTTATGAGCACGCTTCCGGCGGCGTGCTTTGTGAAGTTCCTGACGAACTCGATTTTCCTCAGCTGGTCGCTTTTTCGTTTCATGTCCCTCGCGCGTTCCTTTCCTGTTGTCTTCCCTCTCTTCGCCTGTTTTGCCCGTATTGTATCAACAAGTTTTCCAGCGTGTCAATCATGAAGTTGCCGCGATATTTCGCAACCTTCGCTGATTTGACGGTGGAGAGAGGCGTTTGGTATAATGCACGTAACAGGAGGGGATGAACTATGTCCAATCGAAAACTTGCAGTGGGATGGTTTGACAACATGCCGTTCCTGCATGTGTGCGCTCCATACGTAGAGAGAATAAAGGAAGTGTTTTTCGCATGGCCTGGTGTAACCGCCTCAAGGCCGATGGACGATTGGACGGCTGAGCGCCAGGCGCAGATAATCGCCGATTTGAAGTGGGCGAGGGAAAACGGCATAGAGCTGGACACGATTTTCAACGCCAATTGCTATGGCGACATCGCGATGACGGAGAAACTGGCTGACTTCGTGACGGAGAAGCTGAACGACATGGATTCGAACGGCCTCTTCCCGGATCACCTGACCACGACTTCTCCCTTCATCGCCAAGATCGTTCGGTTGCGCTTCCCGTCCATAAAGATTCGTTTTAGCATCAACATGGACATTGCAACGCCCATCGCGCTTGGATACGTCGAGGATCTCTTCGACTCCTTTTACGCCGGGCGCAATGCGCATAGGAGGATCGACTACGTAAAGGAGATGTCGAGCTGGGCCAAGGCCCACGGGAAGGAGATGGGGATTCAGGCGAATCCCGGTTGCCTGCGCAACTGCCCGTTCCATACGTTCCACAACAACCTGCACGGGCACAATCGCGTGGGGCAGTCTGCGGCGGCGGAGAAGTTCGGATTTACCAACTTCCTGTGCCGCACGGTGTTCGAGCGCGGAAAATACGAGGAGTTCCTGCGGGCGATATGGATAAGGCCAGAGGACCTGCCGCTCTACGAGCCTTATGTCAACGTCGTGAAACTCGCGACGAGGCGCCACCCCAACCCCGACAAGATCATCGCGGCGTATGCCTCTTGCTCATATGACGGCGACCTCGCGGAGATCATGGATCCCTTTTATCGCTTCCCGATGTCCATAGACAACAAGTCCCTCGGCGCTTCCCCGCTTTGGCCGCAAGTCCGCGACTGCGTCAACGCCGACAACTGCCGCAACTGCGGGAAGTGCGCGGAGTTGCTTAAGGCAGTTGCAAAAGACCGGGCGGACGCAGGCCATGACATGACCGGCACCTTCAAGGGATTCTTCAAGGGTTAGCCGCGCCGCTTAACGGCGAAGCACATCTGGAAGCCGAGCTTCTTCGCGGCGCGAAGCGTTGCAAGCTTGTCCGTCGCCTTGCGCATTTCTACATGTCCCTACATGTTCTACATGGTTGAAGATTCTTTTGTAAGCACTTCATTCATGCTGCCGGTGCGGTAGCCTTGAAGATCGAGCGCGACATACGCAAAGCCAAATTCCTTGAGCGCGGCTTGAATTTTCTCGCGTTGCTCGACGGCTTTCGGAATGTCCGCCGCGCATAGTTCAATCCGTGCGAGGTCGCCATGCGAACGGACGCGCACCTGCCCGAACCCGAGATCCATGAGGAACTGCTCCGCGCGTTCGACGCGCCCAAGTCGTTCTACAGAGATCTCTTCGCCGTAGGGGAACCGTGAGGCTAGGCAGGCGAACGAAGGCTTGTTCCATGTTGGCAATCCCATGCGCCGAGAGAGGGCGCGTATTTCGTCCTTGGTTAGTCCGACCTCACGCAGAGGGCTTCTGATACCAAGCTCCCGCACCGCCTGCAAGCCCGGACGATAGTCGCCGAGGTCGTCCATGTTCGACCCCTCGACAACGGCGGGCAATCCCTCCGCTTGGGCAATCTCCAGAATCTTGGTGAAGAGTTCCTTCTTGCAGAGATAGCAGCGGTTCGTCGGATTCTGGCGGAACCCTGGAATCGCAAGTTCCTCCGACTCCACCACCACCTGGCGGATGCCCTCACGTGCGCAGAACGCCGCCGCCTCATCCTGTTCGCGTTTCGGGAAGGAATGCGAACGCGCCGTGACGGCGATAGCCTTCTCGCCGAGTTCCTCGTGTGCGACCTTCAGGAGAAACGTGGAATCGACGCCGCTCGAAAACGCGACGGCAATCCCGCCCGTTTCCCTCAGCAACGCACGCAGCCGCTCCAGTTTCGCCTCTATGTCTCCTTCGGTCGCCATCTCTATTTGTTCTTATGCGCATATTATACCATACCTGATTTACATTAAGCGCTTAATTTAGGTGTTTGCGAAAAACTGGAACGAGGCGTAGGCGTCCTGTCCGTGTTCCGTCAGGTCGAGGCCCTTGAGTTCGGTCTTTGCGCTTACCCTGAGGATGCCGAGCCTCTTCAGCGTAAAGAAAATTGCCGCGCCCATGCCAAAGGCCCAGATGGCGGTCACGCCTGCGCCGATGAGCTGGATGCCCAGAAACTTCATGCCGCCGCCGTAGAAGAGCCCGACCATGCCGTTGCCGTAGTTCGCTGCGGTGGGGGCGGCGAAGATTCCGACGGCGAGAGTGCCCCACACTCCGTTCACGCAATGGACAGACACCGCGCCTACGGGGTCGTCGATGTGCATCTTGTCGAGCGCGAAGACGGATATCACTACAAATACGCCTGCGACAAGCCCTATGAAGATTGCCGCGTTGGCGGTCACGAGGTCGCAGGGCGCCGTGATTGCGACGAGCCCTGCAAGCGATCCGTTCAAGGCCATCGTGAGATCGGGCTTGCCCATGATCGCCCAGGCGGTGACGAGGGCGGAAATAGTGCCGGCGCATGCTGATAGGTTTGTTGTCATTGCGACGCGGCCTATCGAGCCGATGCCTGCGGCGTAGCTTCCGGGATTGAAGCCGAACCATCCGATCCACAGCAGGAACACGCCGAGAGTGCCGAGGACGAGGCTGTGTCCGGGAATCGGATTCGCCTTGCCGTCGTGCCGGTATTTGCCGATGCGCGGCCCGAGGGCGATTGCGCCCGCAAGTGCGATCCATCCGCCGACCGAATGCACGACTGTGGAACCTGCGAAGTCGTGGAAGCCCAGTTGTTCGAGCCATCCCTGCGACGTGTTGCCGGCGAGCCCACCCCACATCCAGTGCCCGCTGATTGGATAGACGACAGCCGAGACGAGGACAGAATATACGAGGTAGCTCTTGAACTCTATGCGCTCTGCAACTGCGCCCGAGACTATGGTCGCGGCGGTCGCGGCGAACATCGTCTGGAAGAAGAGAAACGTCCAGTCCCAAGCGCCCTCGCCCGTCGCGAGAGACGGCATCCCGAGCCCTCCCCAGCCGAACCATCCCGCCGCTTTTGTCGCGCCAAACATGAGCGCCGCGCCGAGGATGTAGAACCCGAGCGACCCTGCCGCGAAGTCCATAAGGTTCTTCATCATTATGTTTGCCGCGTTCTTCGCCCGCGTGAAGCCGGTTTCGACGAGCGCGAACCCCGCCTGCATCGTGAAGACAAGTATGCCGGCGATGAGGGTCCAGACTACGTTCAAGTTTGTTTGCACTGCTGGTGCTGCTATTATTGATCCTTCCATTGTGTCATCCTTTCTTGACAGAACAGGATTATCCTAAAATCTTGTAAATCCTGTGAATCCTGTCTAAAACTCTCCATTGTTTATCCAATCGCCGCCGGGCCTCGCTCGCCGGTTCTTATCCTTACGCATTCGTCCATTGGCAGAACGAATATCTTGCCGTCGCCGATGTCGCCGGTGCGCGCGCCTTCGATGATTGCGTCAATCGTCTTTTCGATGTAGTCTTCGTTCACGGCAATCGCAAGGCGCATCTTCTTGTGGAGCGACACCTCCTCTACGGCACCGCGATACATATGGACGTATCCGCCTTGCTTTCCACAGCCCAGTGCGTTTGTGACCGACATCTTGTATATCTCGCGGGCGAATAACGCCTGCTTGACGGCATTCAGCCGCTCGGGCTGAATGTAGGCTATAATAAGTTTCATCTTTCCTTTCTTGCGCCACGACCATCGTGACAACGCAATATGCACTGCAAAGCCCATGCCAACACGGCAGGGCTGCAAAACCTACGGAAGTTTTACAGTTAGTGTAAGAGTCGCGCCAAGTTAATTACATGGCGTCCGCTTCAGAATTTTAGTGCGGAGAACTCGCCCTTGGCAAGT
>JBGUVV010000336.1:0-13462 GCA_045220525.1 Kiritimatiellia bacterium | reverse complement strand
GGCGGCGGTCAAGTTCGCGGAAGACCGCTACGAGGAGGCGATCGAGGCGTATCTTGCCGTTCTTGCGAGGTACCCGGAGCTTCCGGAGTCGGTGACGGCCGTCGAACACGTGGCCTCCGCCTACGTCGACCTCACCCTCCAGACGAAGGACGAAAAGCTCCGCGACGAATACCGCATCAACGCAGATGCCGTGGAGGGCTATCTTGCGGAGCGGTTCTCCGGCTCCAAGAACAAGGTCGTCATGACTGCCGCGGGCGACGCCGTGATGAGGCTTGCCGCGAAGGAGACGGAATACAAGAACTTCGCGAGGGCGGACAGGCTCTACACCGACTTCTGCCTCAACTACCGTCTCCATCCTTCGGCGGCGAACATGGCGGCTTCCCGCGCGGCCGACATGCAGAAGGCCGAGCGCTATGAAGACGCGATGAAGTTCTGGCGCATAATCGCGGAGAACTACACCAATTCGTCCGTCTATGCCGTTTCCCTCGCCAAGATGTCGGAGTGTTACGGGAAGCTTGGCGACCGCGCGGCGGAGATCGAATGGAAGAACAGGTATCTTTCCGTGGAAACCGTCAAGATCCGCCGCCTGCAGGCCCAGTTCCAGCTGGCGCAGCTCTACCAGAACAACGGGCTTGAAATCCTCTCCTCCGCCGACACGAACTCCACTCCCGAGGCCGTCGAGGCCGATGAAAAGCGTGGCACGGCCCAGATTGTGCGCGCCATCAAGCAGTTCTCCGGCTTTTCGGCCGCTGCCGACGAGGCCCTGAAGGATCCTTCCACCAACAAGGAGGACATGGAGAAGTACGCGACCCTCAAGGAGGCTGCGATGTTCATGGTTGGCGAGTGCTGGAGCCGCATGAAGAGGCCGGAGAAGAACCTGCCGCTTTACCGCGACCGCGCCACAAAGGGCTACGAGGCGTATCTTGCGGCGTATCCTGAGGGCAAATGGGCCAAGGGCGGCTATGTCAAGCTCGGCACCATCTACACTGCGATGGGCGACATGGAGAAGTCAAAGGACGCCCTCGACCGCCTCTCCAAGAAGTTCCCGGATTCCGACGAGGCCAAGAACGCGAAGCCGCGCCTTGCAAAGAACCTGATCGAGATGGGCATGAGGAAGGAAGGCACGGAAATCTACGCGGAAATGCTCCGCACGGACGGCTCCTACACGGCTTCGCAGTTCCTGAACGCAGGCGAGGCCCTTATCGAGGCCAAGAGCTGGGACATTGCAAACCAGGCGTTTGAAAAGGCCATAAGGCTCGCCTCGACGAATTCCACGACGATTGTCGCCAGGGCCCGCCTTGGCGAGGCGAAGTGCGCCTGGAAGCAGGGGTCGCTTCCCGAGGCTCGCGAGGCCCTCGACCAGTTCCTCGCCGATCCGAAGATGGCCAAGATGGCCATTGCCGCCGACGCGAACTTCATGCTCGTCGCGGTGGCGTCAGACCAGGGCCGCACGGAGAAGGACGCCACGATGCGCGGGAAGAACTTCGGGGCCGCGATTGCCGCGCTCAAGAAGGTCCGCCAGTATTGGAAGTCGAAGCCCCAGTGGGAGCAGGACGAGCTTGACCTTCTTTCGGGCGACGTGCTCGTCGACCGCATGAAGGCCGAGGAGGCGATGGACCTCAAGGAGGCGGCGCTCGAGACGTGCGGAAAGGCGGCGGCGGTGTTCCAGGTGTTCCTCCAGGCCCACGGCCCGACGGAAGCGGTGCCTTTCGACAAGATGGAGCCCGGGGCCGTGCGCAACCTCGAGCGCGCGTATGCAACGATGGTTCCCCTCTTCGCGAAGATGGGCGCGGAGCAGGCCGACCGCGTGATGAAGTTCGGCCAGGAGTATCTTGACCTCTTCCCGAACGGGAAGGCCCGCACCGAAATCGGCAACTGCATGAACCAGGCCAAGGCGGACCTGCCGGCGGGGGCGGTGGAGTCGAAGTGACTTTGGCGGACTTTAAGGGCAAACATTTAGAAAGGTAAGCAGAATGAAGAAACTGATCGTGGCAATGGCTGTGGCGGCGGCGGCAAACGCCTTCGCGCTGCAGGGCACCGTCTCCACCGAGACGGAGTCGTTCTCCGGGGATGTAAAGTGGCATCCTCGCGACAAGAAGTACGTGATAGAGAAGGGCAAGATCACAAAGGAGTTCAAGCTTGTCGACGTGACGGCGCTGGACATCCCCAAGCCCGCCACCTTCGACAGGGCCGTCTCGCAGGTTGAGGCCGGCCAGGGCACTGCGGCGATCCCGGCGCTCCTCAAGATCGTCACCGACTACAGGATGCTCCAGTGGGACAAGCCCGCCGGCCGATACCTCGCGTTTGCATACATCGCGGCAAACCAGCCCCAGAAGGCCCTCGACATATGCCAGCCCATCATCGCCGAAGACAAGACCGCCGCGTATTCCGGCGACCTTGCCTTCGCCTACTGGCAGGCTTTGCTGAAGCTTGGCAAGACGACCCAGCTTGAGAAGCACCTCAAGGAAGCCGCGACGAAGGGCGACAGGGCCGCTTCGGCGGCGGCGCTCGTCATGCGTGGGGACATCATCGTCAGCGGCTCCAGCGACAAGCCCGACGAACTAAAGCGCTCCCTCTACGACGGCTACCTGAGGGTCGTCCTCATGTATCCGGAGCCGGAGTGCGCGCGCGAGCGCTCCGACGCCATGCTCAAGGCGGCGGCGGTCTTCGACAAGCTCAGTCAGCCAGGGCGCGCCGAGAAGCTGCGCGCACAGGCAAAGAGCATCTGACTTTCGGCAATGCGAAATTCAAAAAACTTAACTAAGGAAACAAAATAATGAATAAAATCAGAAAATCACTCCTTGCGATGTCGGTTCTCGTCGGAACGTGCGTCGCGCCCATGGCCGCCCTCAACTCGTTTGGCCAGGAACTTACGGACGCGCAGGGCAACGTCGTGTCGGACAACGCCGCCTCCACCAAGAAATCCGGCGGCGGGTTCTACGAGATCGTCTTCGGTTCGGGAATCGTCGGCATGATCCTCTGGTTCGCCCTGTTCGGCGACGGCGCGCTTGCAATCTACTTCGGCATCGACTCGGCGATCCTCATCAAGCCCGAGAAGCTGATGCCCAAGAGGCTCATGGACGGCGTCCAGGCCGCCATGGCGGAAGGCGACGTCGTGAAGGCGATGGAGGTCTGCCAGCAGAACCCGTCGGCGATGTCCGCGATCGTACTTGCCGCGTTCCAGCACATCGAAGAGGGCTTCGAGGCGATTCAGGAGGCCGTGACCGCCGCCTCCGACCTTGAGCAGGAGAAGATACAGCAGCGGCTGAACTGGATTTCCGTCTGCGGAAACCTCGGCCCGTCCCTTGGCCTTCTCGGAACGGTGCAAGGCATGATCTTGACGTTCCAGGCCCTCGCGTCCGGCGGAGCCGGCGATGCCTCCGCGCTCGCAAGCTCGATCGGCCAGGCGCTCTGGACGACGGCAGGCGGCCTTATCGTGTCGATCCCGTCGATCACGATCTTCTACTCCCTTCGCAACAAGGCGAACCGCCTCATCCTCAAGATGACGGCCATGACCATGGAAATCCTCAACGGCCTCAGGAACGTCTCGGTCGATCCTGCCGCAGAAGGCGCCGAGGAGGTTCCGGCTTAAGGGCTTTGTCGGAAGATGGCAAGGAAATCAAGCGAGAATCCGCAACTCGACATGACGCCGATGATCGACGTCGTGTTCGAGCTCATCATCTTCTTCGTCGTCACGCTGACGGAAGCCCAGCGCAAGGACGAGACGATTGAGCTCGAGGACGGTCGGCACGGCATCGTGCTCGTTCCCGAGGAGCTGCCGCCCTCCCACATGCAGATCGACATCGCGAGCCGCGACACCAAGGGGCGTCCCCTGCCAAAGGGCAGGATCTCCATGGGCGACCGCGAGATCACCCCGGCCGAGATCGGCAGGCGCGTGAAGGAGAGGATGCGCAAGTACGGGGAGTTCCCCGTGCTGATACGCGCGGACTACAACTGCCGCCACGAGGCGGTTGCGCGTGTAATGAACGCCTGCACGGAAAACGGCATATGGAAGATATCTTTCATGGCGGTGCACGAGGACAAGACGTCTAAGCCGGGCAAGCCGGGGCGCAAGCACCTGAGCCGGCTAAAGGGAAGGGGGAACTGACATGGCCCGCAAGCAGCAGGAAAACCCCCAGCTCGACATGACGCCGATGATCGACGTCGTCTTCGAGCTCATCATCTTCTTCGTCGTGACGATCCAGCAGGAGGACATCTTCTCGAAGCTCAACGCGAACCGCCCCGCCCCGGCGAGCGGATCGGCGACGGAATCGTCCGACACGACCGTCACCATCGAGATTGGCAAGGGGCGCGACGCCAACGGCGTGCTCGTCTACAACAAGCGCGAGATGCGCAGGACTGAGATAGACCAGAATCTCAAGGAAGTCGCCAGGACTTCGAAGAAGACGCCCATAATCGTCAAATGCACCGAGGACTCGCCCCACAAGGCGCTCGTAGACGTCCTCGACATCTGCTACCGCAACCAGCTCTTCAGCGTGAGCATATTCACGCTGTGACGCAGCTGGCCAGTCAAGGCACGAGAGGTTTGGAAATATGGCCGATGAATTGATAGAAGAGGAAGAACTGCTCGAAGAGGCCCCGCTTTCGGCGGAAGAGCTTTTCGAGCAGCACAAAGCCGAGATCGAAGCCGCCTTCGAGGAGAAGGGGTTCTTCAGGCGCATGTCGGACATGTTTTCGGGCCTGTCCAAGCCGCGCAGCTCCGCCGAATACAAGCTGGCACGCACGGAGCTGCAGCGCCTGGCGGCTCCGATTCTCGCCATATTGCTGCCTGTGCTCGGCGTAATCGTGCTCATCGTTGTCACCGCCGTCACCGGGAAGAACGAAGATGCGATCCAGGTCGACATCGCCCAGGCGGTTGAGGCGGAGCCCGAGCTTGAGCAGGAGAAGGAGCAGGAGATCGAGGAGGTGACTCCGCCCGAGGAGACGGTCGACATCGTCGTGGACACCCCGGTCGTCAACTCCGTGGACGTGTCGCAGCCGACCTCCACGCCGGTCAACGAGCCGGTGTCGGTGAAGCCCGCGTCGCAGGACTCCGTGGCCCTCATCAAGTCGCCGATAAGCATGAAGTCCATGACCGGCTCGCGCAATCCGGGTTCGATCGGCGCCATGACGCGCGGAGGCGGCCTGTACGGAGACCCCACCACCGAGGCCGCCGTGCTGAAGGCCCTGCGTTGGCTCAAGAAGACGCAGCAGTCCAACGGCAGCTGGAAGCCCTCGCCGATTTCGAATACCGGCCTTGCAATACTCGCCTACCTCGCCCACGGCGAGACGCCGGCTTCCAAGGAGTTCGGCTACACGGTAGAGAAGGCGCTCCAGTTCCTGATCGAATCGCTCGTGAAGAAGAAAGACTCGACAGGCGAGGAGATCGTGACTTTCAAGGGTACTGACGGCAACGAGTATGCGACGCTTATCGCGACCTATGCGCTTTGCGAGGCCTACGGCATGACGAAGAACCCGAATACGAAGATCGTCGCCATGCAGACACTCCAGCGCATCGTCGACCACCAGTCGCCGACGGGCGGGTGGGACTACAAGATGCTTAAGACCTCTACCCGCGACGACGTCTCGTACGCAGGCTGGGCCCTGCAGGCCCTCAAGGCGGGCAAGATGGCGGGCCTCCACCCGACCGGCCTTGACGAGTGCATCAAGAAGGCCGTAAAGTGCCTCAAGTCGCGGAACTTCAAGAACGGCGGCTTCAACTACACCGCAGGCGGCAACCCGACCGGCCTTACCGCCACGGGGTGCCTCGCCATGCAGCTTCTAGGCTACATGAACGAGCCCGAGGTCAAGGCCGCGCTTGACACCATGAGGGAGTGGAAGCCGAGCTTCACGGGAGAAAAGGGGAAGAAGCTCACAGAGGCTCTCCCGTCCCACAATCCGCAGTATTACTGCTACTACGCTTCACAGTGCAAGTACCAGGCGGGCATGTGCCAGGGCGCAACCCCCGCCAACGTAAAGTCCTGGCAGGACTGGAACGTCGCCATGAAGCAGCTTTATCCGAAGACGATAAAGACGCTTCCCGAGACAATTGAGGGCGTCGACGGCAAGCCGAAGGCGATTGGATACTGGCCGATGGTGGCCGAGGAGACGTGCAAAAGCGCAGGCGACACGATGTCAACCTGCCTTTGCGCCCTGCAGCTCATGGTATATTATCGCTATCTTCCCACCACCCAGACGAAGGCCGCGAAGGCCATTACATCTGGCGGCGAATCCGAAAAGGGCGGGAAGAAGAAGGCCCAGGACGTTGACGTCGAAGTCGACATCTGACGGAAGTCTGCCGTGAGGTTCCCTCTCTTCCTGGCGCTAAAGTACCTCAAGCCGAAGCGCTCCGTCGCATCGGTGATAACGTTTGTGTCGGTTACGGGCGTCATGCTCGGGGTCGCCGTCGTCATAATCGTCCGCAGCGTGATGACGGGTTTCGGCGACATCTGGGAGGAGAAGATACTCGACTTCAAGCCTCACATTTCGCTTGTGCCTACGAGCGGAGCCGTGATTTCCGGCGAGGAGGGGATCGCCGCGTCGCTGCGGAAGATACCGGGCGTTACGTGCGTGACTCCGGAGATCGACACCCGCATACTTCTCGCGCACCGCGGCAGGGTGCTCGCGCCTGTCATCCTCGGCGTGGAGGGGGAGGACTTCCGCAATGCGTACCGCGTCGGCAGCCCGCGCGCCGGCACGTTCGACCTTGAAGGCGACTCGCTTGTCATAGGGGCCGCCGCGGCGCGCAAGCTTGGCGTGTGGGTCGGCGACGAAGTGACGGTGTACTCCCCGAAGACGCTCGCCTCGCGCGACGAGGTGTTCCTGCCCCTCAAGTGGAAGATCGCGGGGATATTCTCCTGCGGGCAGCACGACTACGACTCGGGCTATGTCGTAGCTTCCCTTCCGAACGTCAGGGACCTCATGGGGATGGAGAGCGGCGTCTTTGCCATACACTTGAAGACCGACAGACCCACGGACCCCGAGCGGTTCGACGACATCGTCTCCGAGGCCACGGAGCGGTCAGGCGGGCGTCTTCGCGCGATAACCTGGCGCGAGGCCGACCGCGAGATATTCAACGCGCTTGCAGTGGAGAAGAACATGACGGCGCTCTTGCTTTCGCTCATATCGATAGTCGCCGTCTTCTGCGTGATGAACACACTGCTCGTCTTGACGGTGCAGAAGACGCCGGAAATCGGCCTCATGAAGGCGCTTGGCTTCGGAAAGCGCGAGATAATGTGCGTCTTCGTCGTGCACGGCATGATACAGTGCTGCCTCGGGATCGCCCTCGGGCTTGCCGCGTCGTGGGCAGTCCTCTCGAATCTCCAGAACATAGTCGAATGGCTGGCGAGGATGGGCCTTGAGGTCTTCCCTGCGTCGGTCTACGGCCTTGCCGCGATACCCCACAGGCTTATCGTCTCCGACATTTTCTGGGTCGTGGGCCTCGTGTTCGTGTTCGGGCTTCTCGCTTCGCTCGCGCCGGCCCTTTTCGCGGCGTCAAAGGACCCTGTCAGGGCCCTCAACCAGCAGGGGGGCTGACGATATGGTTACGCTTGGCGCAATAGACCTCAAAAAGACGTTCCGCGTGCCGGGGCAGAAGCCACTTGAAGTCCTCAAGGGCGTGAACTTCTCCGTGTATCCCGGCGAGAAAGTCGCAATAATCGGGCGTAGCGGAGCCGGGAAATCGACTCTTCTCAACATACTTGGCGGCCTTGAAAAGGCGACTTCGGGAACGGTCACGCGGCCTGGGAACATAGGCTTCGTCTTTCAGCAATACCATCTCATGCCGGAGCTTACCGTCGCCGAGAACGTCCTTTTGCCGGCGATGTCGGCGAAATACGCAAAGGCAGGGGGATCGATCGTCTTTGCGCGCAGGAGGGCGGCCGAGCTCCTTGAGCGCGTCGGGCTCGCCGCACGCACCCGCCATCTCCCCTCGGAGCTCTCGGGCGGCGAGATGCAGAGGGTGGCGCTCTGCCGCGCCCTCGTCACAGACCCGAGCCTCGTCCTTGCCGACGAGCCAACGGGCAACCTTGACGCGTGGACAGGCTCCGGGATACTGAAGATGCTGACTGAGCTTTCGTCAGGCAGGCAGGATTTTTCGCTCGTGATGGTAACGCACTCTCCGGAGGCTGCTGCCATCTGCGACAGGACCCTCACGCTCGAAAACGGAAAACTGTCGGCCGCAGGCTGACGCATCAATGGAAAGGAAGGCAAAAATGGGAATATTCAAGGCATACGACATACGCGGAGTATACGGGACCGAGCTCAAGGAGGACGACTTCTACAGGATCGCCCGTGCATACGCGAGGTTCTGCGAGATTTCCGGCAAGGGACGGGTCGTCGTCGCGCGCGACTGCCGCAAGTCGAGCGATTCGCTCTTCGCGGCGTTTTCGCAGGGGCTGGTGGACGAGGGCGTGGACGTAATAGACATTGGGCTTGCCTCTACGCCGATGAGCTACTTCGCCAATTCCCTTTTCAAGGCGGACGGCAGCGTGATGATAACGGCTTCGCACAACACGAAGGAATGGAACGGCTGCAAGCTCTGCAAGGCGAACGCCGTCCCAATCTCCGGCGCGACGGGCATCAAGGACATCGAGCGCATCGCATCGGAAATCACGCCCGGCGACCCACCGGCTGGAGCGGGATCGGTAAGGAAGGAGGATGTCTCCAAGGCCTATGCCGAGCATGTCGGGAAGTTCGCCCACATGAAGCGCCCCCTGCACCTCGCGCTTGACTTCGCCAACGGCATGGGCATCGCCGAGTCGGCGGCCTTCGCCGGCTCCGGGATGACCTACGACGCCCTCTACGGGGAATACGACGGAGACTTCCCCAACCACGACGCGAACCCGCTCAAGCGCGAGACCCTGGCGGACCTCCAGGCGCTTGTCAAGGCCAATCCCGGCAAGTACGACTTTGCCGTTGCATACGACGGCGACGCCGACCGCGCGGGCTTCCTCGACGAGAAGGGCGACATCATACCGATGGATTTCGCAACCGCCCTCATCGCCAAGGACCTCATCGCGTCGAACCCGGGGGCCGTGTGCTTCTACGACCTGCGTTCCTCGAAGGTCTGCGAGGAGACCATCGCCGCCGCCGGAGGTAAGCCGATGATGAGCCGCGTCGGGCACTCCTTCATCAAGGAGCAGATGAGGGCGAACGACGCGATATTCGCGGGCGAGCTTTCCGGCCACTACTACTTCAAGGCGAATTCCACGGCCGAGTCCTCGGCGATGGCCACGTTCGCGATGGCCAACATCGTCTCGGCGTCGGACAAGCCCCTTTCCGAGCTTGTGCGTCCGCTCGCAAAGTACAGTCAGTCGGGTGAGATCAACACGAAGACGTCCGTCCCGCCCGCCCAGATCCTCGAGAAGATCAAGGCGACGTATTCCGGGAAGTGCAGGGTCTTCGAGCTTGACGGCGTCTCGGTGGACGCGTGGGAGACCGAGGGCTACTGGGCTAATGTCAGGATGTCCAACACGGAACCGCTCGTCCGGCTCAACCTCGAGGGCAAGACAAAGGAAATAATGGAGGCCAAGCGTGACGAATATCTCGCAATCATCCGTTCTTAATGCGGCGATGGCCGCGTTTGCCGCGGCGATCCTCGGCTGCAGCCCGGGAGACGGCTCGAAGGAGCTTGACGCCGGGCGCGCCGCATACGAGGCGAGGGACTTCAAGAAGGCGGAGAGGCTTTTTCTCAAGAGCTCTCAGCTTGCGCCGCAGAATGTCGATGCGCTCGTCTATCTCGCGCGCATAAAGCTCGACGTCGGCGAGGTCGAAGAGGCCCAGGGCTGGATCGCCAAGGCTGCCGAACTTGATGGCGAGGCCGCCGACGTTCGGCTTCTCGGCGCCCAGATAGCCTGGCACCTCAAGGAATACGGCGAGGCGGCCAAGCTCTTTGCTCTTGTAGCTTCCGACGCGAAGCTCCCCCCGGAAACCGTTTCCGATGCGTGGGCCGGACTTGGAATCGTGGAAATGACCCGCGGCTCTTCGCACCTTGCGCGAGTCGACTTCCTGCGCGCCATCAAGATCAACCGCAGGAATGCCGCGGCATGGTATCACCTGGGGCTTCTCTACCGCGACGCGCCGTTCGGCTACCTCGAAGCCGCACTTGAGCAGATGGAGATATTCGTGCGCCTTGACGCCGCGGCGTCTCCGCGCGTCCAGAAGACCCAGCGATCCATCATCCCCGGGCTCAAGGAGTCGATTGCGCGCGCAACGGCGGACCGGCCGGGCGCAGGCAAGCGCAATAGCGCCCTGTGCGCTTCCGCGATCTCGAAGGCCGAGGCGGCATGGAAGAAGGGCGCTTTCAAGGACGCCCGGCATGCGTACCAGGAGGCGTTTTCGGCCGACGCGCTATCGTATCCGGCGGCGCTTGGGCTTGCGAAGGCGTATCTAAAGACCGATGCCACGAAAGACGGCCAGCGCAAGGCCCTTGACTACTACAGGCAGGCCTGCTCCCTGCGTCCGGGGGCGGTTTCGACCTTCCTTGCGGCCGGAGAACTTGCATCGAGCCTCGGGTTCTACGCGCAGGCGGTTGAGTTCCACTCGCGCGCAGTTGCCGCGAATCCGTCTTCCATCCCCGCCATCGACGGTCTCATAAAGGCCCTTCGCAAGGTCGGCGGACGCCAGAAAGACGCGGCGGCGTACCAGGCATACCGCGACATGGTTGCAAAGCCAAGGGGAAAATAGCCTTTGGAGCTGACGGCGATCGACTATGCAGTGTCCGCAGTCTCGATTGGCTGTGCTGTAGTCGGGCTTTTCGTAGGCTTTTCCGGAGCCCTCGGGATACTTGCCGGCGCCGTTGCCGCGGCAGTTGTCGGAAATTTCGCGTGGTCGCTGTCGGCAGACTACATTTCCGGCGACTGGTTGCGCGTCATAGCGGTTATCGTGGTGACGCTTTTGTCGTTCGGGCTTGTGCGCATGCTGGTCAAGAAGGTGGCCCACGGGCTTGTCGCCCAGCCTACGGATGCGATATTGGGCGCGATCACGTCTTTTATTATCGGTTTCTGCCTGTCCGCCGGGGGAATATGGCTCTTTTGTAAGCTTGGCTTTTGCAGCGAGCTGGAATCTGTCATACTTGAAAGAGTCTTCCATTTTGCAGGTGTGCAAGGCTAAAAAAACTTCTTGCGTTTTGTGTATGTGACGCGGGCGGGATTTTGGTAAAATTATGCCCACAAGCAAGGCATAGACTATGCGGAAAGATTCGAGACAGCTGCGGGCGGACGGCGTCCAGGACGAGCCGATCTTCTACGAAGACGGCCCCAACTGGCGGATTGTCGATTTGCGTCCGCACGGAGCCGACTGCATTCCGCTCTTCGCGTTCGGCAACTTCGGCGCGGTCCGCCCAGGTGCCGCGTTGCATGTGCATTCGGGGCGGATGGAGGCTTGCCTTTGCCTGAAGGGGAAGGTCATCTACGAGACCGACGCCCTGGCGTATCCTGTCCTGCCGGGGCATGTCTTCATTTCGCGCCCCGACGAGCCGCACCGCCGCCGCAACAACCCGAAGGGGCTTTCTCTCTACAGGATACTCATTGACCTTCCGCCGAAGGGCGGGCGAATCCTCGGACTTACGGAGGCGGAAAGCTCATGCATTGTCACTGCGCTTAAGAAGATACCTTTTCGCGTGTTCCATGCTACAGACCGCCTCCGCTCGGCGTTTGTCCGGCTTTTTTCCGTGTTCGACGCCCATTCGGAGGATGCCGTAGTCCATCGCCTTGAGATGCGCAACGCCGCGCTTGAGCTTTTGCTGGCGCTTATGGAGTCTCCATATGCGCCGCATTCCGCGAAGTGCCGCCCGACGGCGAAGGTGAAGGAAATAGCAAAGCGCATCTCCGAGCATCCCGAGGAGGAGTACCCGGTCGCCGCGCTCGCGGCAGAGGCGTCGCTTTCGTCGTTCTCGTTCAGCGAAGCGTTCAAGCGCATGACGGGGCTTACGCCCCATGCGTATCTTGTGGATCAGCGCGTGCGCCACGCCTACGCCGACTTGAAGGCGTGCAGGGGCAGCATCAAGAGCGTCTCGATAAAATGGCGGTTTTCGTCTCCGCAGCACATGGCGGTAGCGTTCAAGCGCGTCATTGGCGTGACGCCGAGTCTTGTAGTCTTGGAAAGCCAGAAAGAAAGAAGGAGGAGAGCGATATGAAGATATCAGCGGTAAACGTGTATTTCGTCCGCCCGCGCTGGGGGTTCGTCGAAATCGTCACCGACAACGGACTGACCGGATGGGGCGAGGCCGTCTTGGAGGGCCATGCGAAGGCCGTCCTCGCCTGCGTCGAGGAATACCGTGACTACCTGATCGGCAAGGATCCATCGCGCATTGAGGACTTCTGGGAGACCATCTACCGCGCAGGCTTCTACCGTGGCGGTGGCGTGATGATGAGTGCGCTTTCGGGCATCGACCAGGCGCTCTGGGACATCAAGGGCAAGGTCTTCAACGCGCCTTGCTACGAGCTTATGGGCGGCAGGTGCCGCGACAACATGAAGGTTTATTCGTGGATCGGCGGGGACAGGCCCGGCGACACGGGCCGCGCGGCGAAGGAGAAGATGGACGCGGGCTTCTCGGCCGTCAAGATGAACGCCACGGAAGAGCTGCAGATGATCGACACCTACGACAAGGTCGATGCGGTCCTCTCCCGCGTGCAGGAGATCCGCGACGCATGCGGAAAGTATTTCGGCATCGCGATCGACTTCCACGGGCGCGTCCACAAGCCGATGGCGAAGGTGCTCGCGAAGAAGCTGGAGCAGTTCGACCCGATGTTCATCGAGGAGCCGGTCCTCTGCGAGCACATGGAGGACTTCAAGGAAATCGCCGCCGCTTGCAACGTGCCGATAGCGACGGGGGAGCGCCTCTTCACGAAGTACGACTTCAAGCGACTTCTGAACGCCGGCGGCGTCGACATCATCCAGCCGGACCTCTCCCACTGCGGCGGGCTCACAGAGGTCAAGAAGATCGCCGCGATGGCCGAGGCGTACGACGTCGCTCTGGCGCCGCACTGCCCGCTTGGGCCTATCGCGCTCGCGGCCTGCCTGCAGGTGGATGCGACGAGCTACAACGCCGTAATCCAGGAGCAGTCGATCGGAATCCACTACAACGTCGGCAAGTCCGTTCTCGACTACGTGACGAACAAGGACGACTTCAAGTTCATAGGCGGCCGCGTCCAGCTGCCGAAGCTACCGGGCCTTGGCGTGGAGGTCAACAGGGAGCTTGTCGTCGAGGAGAACAAGACGCCGCACAACTGGAAGAACCCCGTCTGGCGCCACGCCGACGGTTCAGTCGCCGAGTGGTAGGAGGCAAAGATAATTTCCGCTGTCGTTGCTGCGGGGCGTGCTGCCGCATCAAGGACGGCATCGTTCGCGTATCCGACGCGGAGATTGTCCGCATTGCCGCGTTTCTCGGCATGAGCGAGGGCGACTTCATAGAGCGCGAGGCCGAAGTCGCCCCCGACCGCAAGAGCCTCATGCTCAAAAG
>JBGUVV010000335.1:0-2100 GCA_045220525.1 Kiritimatiellia bacterium | reverse complement strand
TATCACCAACATGAAGGAAGGGAGGCGTCAATGACGTCGTGTGCATGGCTTTGGATTTACGCCGGATCGGCGCTGATGCTCCTTGAGCTTGTCGCCCCCGGTTTCATACTCTGCTTCTTCGGGCTTTCCGCCGCGACTGTAGGCGTCCTCAGGTTCGCGTTCGGCGAGGCGTTCGGGCCGACATGGCAGCTGGCGGCGTTTTCAGTTCTTTCGGTGTTGTACATCGCGCTTCTCCGCCGCTATCTGAAGGGCGTCTTCGTGGGGGACTCGTCGGTGTCGGGCGGCAGCGCCGCCTGCGACAACATCGGCCGCACCGGCCGCGTGACCGAGGCGGTGGGAACGGGCGTTCCCGGGCGCGTGATGCTTGGCGACGCCGAGTGGAGCGCGATTGCGGATTCGCAGATTCCGGTCGGCGCCAACGTCAAGGTGATTTCACAGGACAACCTGACAATCAAGGTAAAGGAGGTATGAACATGAGCGGAGGTCTCATCTTTTTCGCGCTTGTAGCGCTGATAGTGCTTGTGGCGGTGCTTAAAACCGCCGTCATAGTGCCGCAGAAGACGGCGTACATAGTGGAGCGGCTTGGCAAGTACCGCTGCACCCTCGACGCCGGATTCCACATCCTCATTCCGTTCCTCGACAGCGTTGCATACAAGCACACCCTCAAGGAGCAGGCGATAGACGTGCCGCCGCAGGAGTGCATCACCAAGGACAACATCGCCGTTTCCGTCGACGGCATACTCTACATGCAGGTGATGGACCCCGCGAAGGCGAGCTACGGCATCGGCAACTACCTCTTCGCGACTACCCAGCTCGCGCAGACTACCATGCGTTCCGAGATGGGCAAGCTCGATCTCGACAGGTCGTTCGAGGAGCGCACGTCGATCAACGCCGCGATCGTCTCGGCGGTCGACAAGGCGAGCGATCCGTGGGGCATTAAGGTGACGCGCTACGAAATCAAGAACATCACCCCGCCACAGACCATCCGCGACGCGATGGAAAAGCAGATGAGGGCGGAGCGCGAGAAGCGCGCGATGATCGCGGAGTCCGAGGGCGACAGGCAGTCCAAGATCAACCGCGCCGAGGGCGAGAGGCAGGAGGCGATCGCGCTTTCCGAAGGCGAGAGGGCCCGCCGCATCAACGAGGCCGAGGGCAAGGCGCAGGAGATACTCCTCGTCGCGGAGGCGCAGGCCACCGGCATCCGCAAGGTGGCGGAGGCCATTGGCGGCCCAGGGGGGCTCGAGTCCGTCAACATGCAGCTTGCGCAGCAGTATCTCGCGCAGTTTGGAAACCTCGCGAAGACGAACAACACGATGATCATACCCTCCGATCTCGCCAACGTTGCCGGAGTCATAAAGGCATGCACGTCGATAGTGAGGAAGGCCGAGGCCTGAGAGTCCCGCGGCGCGTAGCGATAATAGGCCGGGGCCTCATCGGGGGATCGTTCGAAAAGGCCGCGCTCAGGGGCGGCTTTGACGTCAAGTGCCTGCATCACGGCGACTCCGGTTTCGAGGACGCGGAGTTAGTGATAGTCTGCCTTCCGCCCGACGCCATAGTTCCGTGGATTAGCGCCAACAGCCCGTCGTTCGCGAAGGGCGCGGTCGTAGTTGACGCCGCGGGGACGAAGGCGGCGATAATGGCCGAAATGGAAGGCGTGCCGAAAGACGGATGGACTTTCGTCGGCGGGCATCCAATGGCGGGCCGCGAGGTTTCTGGCTACGAAAACTCGATTGCGAACCTCTTTGACGGCGCGTCAATGTTGCTCGTTCCTGAGAGGGACGGGCCGGTTCCCGGCTTTCTCGAGCCGTTCTTCAAGTCGCTTGGCTTCGGGCGCGTCGTCGTAACTACGGCGGAGCGCCATGACGAGATGATAGCCTTCACGAGCCAGCTCTGCCATGTGATCGCGACGGCGTATTCCCGCGATCCCCTTGTCCCTGAGTCGCGGGGCTTCACGTCCGGCAGCTATGCCGACATGACGCGCATCGCCACGCAGGATCCGGCGATATGGAGCGAGCTATTTCGAGAAAACAGCAAGGCGCTCGTCGAGGTAATAGACAGGTTCGTCGCCAGGATCTGCGAGTTCCGCGCCGCGCTCGCGGC